>NZ_JBFRNC010000026.1:0-51603 GCF_041470825.1 Vibrio sp. 10N.261.55.A10
CGCGATGAACCTTTTTTTTGTTAGTTTCGCTGGCTTTTAGTCGTTCACGACCTGAGCCTGCAACTTGCTTTATAAATTAACCATCAGCATCTTTTTCTGGTGGTCTAAGTACTCTTCATAAGTACCTTGGAAGCTCACTAGCTGTTGGTCTTTCACATCAATGATGTGTGTTGCTAGTGAAGAAACGAACTCACGGTCATGACTTACGAAGATAAGCGTGCCCGTGTAAACCTTCAACGCGTCGTTCAGGGCTTGGATTGCTTCCATGTCCATGTGGTTCGTTGGTTCGTCCATTACAAGCACGTTGATGTCTTGCATCATTAGCTTGCCGAATAACAGACGGTTCTTCTCACCACCAGAACAGTTACGCGCTTTTTTGTTCGCATCGTCAGCAGTAAACAATAGGCGACCTAGAATGCCACGTACCATAAGGTCATCGTGCTTCACTGTGCGCCATTGTGAGATCCAATCGAAGATGCTCAGGTCGTTATCAAAGTCAGACGTACTATCTTGTGGGCAGTAGCCTACAGATGCGTTTTCAGACCATTTTACGATACCTTCGTTTTGCTCTAGCTCTTGAACTAGGCAACGTAGCAGCGTGGTTTTACCTACACCGTTCTCACCGATAACCGCAAGACGAGTACCCGCTTCAAGCAGCAAGTTACCACCGGCAAACAATGTTTCGCCATCGAAGCCGTGACCAAGGTCTTGAAGTTCAAGCGCTTGACGGTGTAGTTTCTTACCTTCGCCAAAATCAATAGATGGGCTCATACGGCTCGATGATTTCACTTCATCAAGCGTGATCTTATCCATTTTCTTGGCACGAGAGCTTGCTTGTTTTGCTTTAGATGCGTTAGCACCAAAACGGTTTACGAAATCTTGAAGCTCGCTGATTTCAGCCGCTTTCTTAGCGTTGCTTGCTAAAAGCTGTTCACGAATCAAGCCAGATGCTTCTAGGAAGTACTCGTAGTTACCAGGGTAGACACGTAGCTCACCGTAGTCGATGTCTGCCATGTGTGTACACACAGAGTTCAGGAAGTGTCTATCGTGCGAAATGATGATCATTGTACATTTACGCTGGTTTAGCTCTTCAGCAAGCCAGTTGATCGTGTGAATGTCCAAGTTGTTGGTTGGTTCATCAAGAAGCAGGATATCTGGGTTTGCAAACAGAGCTTGTGCCAATAGCACACGCAGTTTCCAACCTGGAGCTACTTGCTGCATCAAGCCGAAATGGAACTCTTCTTCAATACCCGCTTGAATTAGGATGTCGCCAGCACGGCTTTCTGCTGTGTAGCCATCCATTTCCGCGAATTCACTTTCAAGTTCTGCGACTTTCATGCCGTCGTCTTCGCTCATTTCTGGCAAAGAGTAAATGCGGTCACGTTCTTGTTTTACTTCCCAAAGTTTTCTGTCGCCCATGATCACAACGTCGATAACGCTGTACTGTTCGAAAGCGAACTGATCTTGGCTTAGCACACCCAGCTTTTCTCCTGGAGTGATAGAAACGTTGCCCGAGCTTGGCGTTAATGCGCCACTTAGGATTTTCATGAACGTTGATTTGCCGCAACCATTAGCGCCGATCAAACCATAACGGTTGCCGTTACCAAATTTAGCAGAGATGTTTTCAAACAGCGGCTCTGCGCCAAATTGCATTGTGATGTTCGCGGTAGATATCAAAGAACTAATTCCTAAGCGTGTACTGACAGATAATTATTAGGCTATTTCAAGAACCTAAATAAGAAGTACGAAAGTATGGATTAAACAAAAATCGAAGCGCGGATTATATAGAGATCTCGATCACGTTGTCGAGGCTAAACAGTAAACGAATCGTAAACATAGACCATTTAGATGCTTTTCATACGTTATAGGGTGTAAATAAAAAAATCCCCACCAGCAGAAGTGGTAGGGATTTCATTTATCAACACTAAAAGTCTTTTAAGCTCGTCACCTTTGAAACTATAGCTCTTCAAACGAAAAGCTTTGATGACGAGCAGAACTTGTTATTTAGTAATTTTCTTCTGAACGTATTTTTTGCTCACGTCGACAACCGCAACATCTCTAAAGAAGCTTCTACCCAACAGAAGTGGGAAAGAAAGATGCGTTCGGTCGGCTAGCGTAAATTCAGTTTTGTCTTTTAGATCGCCAATTTGAATCGAAGCTACAACCACAGCGCGTCGTTGTGTGCCTTCTGCGCTTGATTGCTTGATCTTAACCCAGCGTTCTACTGGTAAGCTGATCTCTTCAGTTGTAATTCCGTCGTGTTCAATCTTGAACTTAACCCAGTCTTTGCCGTCACGTTCAAAATCAACAATATCAACTGCACTGATTGAAGAGGTTGTTGCACCGGTATCGACACGTGCTTTAAACGCTTCTTTTAAACCAGGAACAAACACCCACTCTTCTTCACCAAGAATCAGTTTGCCGTCACTTGTTTTTCTAACCTTCTCTACTGGTTTTTCAACAGGTGCAGGTTTTACTTCCGGCTCAGTTGGTTTTACTTCTTCAGGCTTCTCAGTAGGTTCCGTTACTTTCTCGCCTTCTGTTGCGTCAGTTTTTGAAGAGTCATCCACAACAGGTTGTTCGATTTGAGGCTTTTGCTCTGGCTCAACAGGAGCTTGAGTTGTAGCCGAACAAGCAAACAGGCCACCACTTAGCATTAAAACTACAATCGCTTTCCAATTATACATTCAGTCACCTTCTATTTTGAAACGTTTGCTATCGCTTTTGCTACATAAGGAATATGAGATTCGGAAAGGCCTGCGATATTGATCCGTCCATCACCAACACCATAGACTCCATATTCTTCACGTAATTGATTCATTTGAGTTTCTTTAAAGCCTAGTACACTAAACATGCCTTTATGGCTTTCAATGAAGTCAAATTGTGACGTGTTATAAGTATTTCGCAATTCATCACATAAACTTTGGCGCAGATTTAACAAACGTTGCTGCATTTCACTCAATTCTTGCTTCCAAATCGAGGTTAGCTCTTGATTCTGAAGAATTGTTTTAACCAAAGCTGCACCATGATCTGGCGGCATTGTGTAAGTTGAACGAGCAAGCGTTAGAAGCTTACCTTTAGCATTGCCAACGTGTTCGCTGTTTTTGCCAATCACGATAGCGGCACCCGTTCTTTCACGGTATAAACCGAAGTTCTTCGAGCAAGATGTCGTAATCAACATCTCTTCGACGTTGTTAGCCATGTGTTGAAGACCTTTTGCGTCTTCTTCTAAGCCATCACCAAAGCCTTGGTAGGCAATATCAACGAACGGTAAGAAACCATTCTTCTGAGATAATTTGGTGATTTCCTGCCACGCTTCAAAGTTGATATCCGCACCCGTTGGGTTATGACAGCAACCGTGCAGTAGTACCACGTCCGATGGACCCGCTTTTGAAAGGTCATCCAACATTCTTGCAGTATCAACTTGCTTCGTTTCAGGACTGAAGTAATTGTAGTATCGAACTTTTAAGCCTGCCGCTTCCATCACCGGTTTGTGGTTAACGTAGCTTGGGTTTGAAATCCAAACTGTGGTGTCTGGTTGAGAAACTTTCATTAAGTCACCCAGCATGCGAAGTGCACCACTTGCGCCCGGTGTTTGAATCGCAGCAACGCGATCCATTGCAGAAGTCCCTTTAAGCAGCAGATCAACCATGCTCTGGTTGAACTCTTCACAGCCTGCTAGGCCAACGTAAGCTTTGGTTTTCTGCGTTTCAACAACGATATCTTGAGCCATAGAAACGGCTTTCATGATCGGAGTTTCGCCTTGATCGTTTTTGTAAACGCCAATGCCTAAGTCGACTTTATCAGTACGAGTATCGCCGCGGTAAGCAACAGAAAGAGATAGAATTGGATCTAAAGTTGGTTTTGGTAGATGTGAAAACATGAAAGTCACAACCCTTTGAAATTCAAGTAATGAGTTTCACGTTAACATTATCGTAGACAAATCAGAAACATTTTTTAATAGAAGCGCTTAGTTAGAATAAGTAAACAGAGATTGGTCATTTTACGTCACAAAACAGCGTAAATTTCGAACACTTTTAGTGCTTTATCAAAAGAGCAGTAGCTTGTTTAAGAAGTACCTTGTTGATTCTCAGCTAAATGCCTTGTTTGAATTGCCTTGGTGTCATGCCCGACCAAGCTTTAAATCGAGTACTAAAGTTCGCTGCATTCGGGTACCCCACGATCTCGCCAATATGTTGAATCGACCAATCACTCGATTTCAACAAACGAGCAGCGTATTCCATTCTCATACGCATAATATGAGTCATCGGGCTATGAGAGTAATAACGTTGGCACAAACGATGGAAGTGCGGCTCTGAACAAGGAAATAGGTTTGCTAGCTCATGCACATTCCACTCTTTATGAAGCTGCTTTTGAACACTGTCGAACACACGTCTCAAGCGAATCAAAGTTCGAGACTGTTGCTGCGGGACTGGTGCATTAATCATGAACTCTATTTGGGCTACGCTGTGAATGGCAATCGCTCCGCCTAAATCAATGGGCAAGGCAATACTTCTCAGCAAGGTATGAATACAAGACGAGACGACTTCGGCTGCAGGAGAGAGCGTATAACTCACTTCATCATTGACGACATGATCCCAATGCTTATCAGGCGATAGAAAGATCCACGCTATCTGCCATGTCTCTTCTTCAATCCCAAAGCCATTCTCAACGCCTGCAGGCACAGTAATGCACGACCCCGGCTCTAGAATATAGCGACACGCCCCACTTTCTAACCACCCTTTGCCCCTAACCGTGTAAAGCAGCATGTGTTTCTGTGGATTCTTCCGATGGACAGAAAAGAAATCTCGGCACGACGCCGTCCCACACTGAACGATACCCAATTCTTCGAATGCCAATACATGGCTTTGATCGACAAACTCTTGGTGTGTCTGATCAGAGATCTCGTACCGTTCGTTTTTCTCACTCATTTCACTGGTCGCTCATTAGGTTTGTCTGCAATTAAATCGCCACATTAGTCATTCGATAGTTTTGAAATAGATGATTTTGAAAACAGGTCGTTTTGACAAATAGGAAGCTTTTGAAAATAGATAGTTTGGCAAAATTTTGTGATGAACCTGAACAATACAGCCAAAACAAATACCGATAAACTTCTCGCATATTAACCACAGGGGAAATGCGATGCGCTCGACATATCGTCATCTAGACAAAGATTTTTGGCAAAAGCTTTTACACATCGGTTTGCCTGTATCGCTACAAACCATGTTGTTTTCATTACTCGGCGTGGTCGATATTTTTATGGTTAACCAACTGGGTGACTCTGCAACTGCGGCGGTTGGTGTGGGTAACCGCATATTTTTCTTCAACTTGATCATGGTATCCGGGATTAGCGGCGCTGTCAGTGTGCTAGCTTCGCAATATTTCGGTGCGGGAGATTTCAACGGAATTAGACGCACATTAGCACAGTCATGGGCATTGTCTGTCTTTACCATCATCCCCTTTGTGTTGATTTATACATTGGCTCCTGAATCAGTCGTGTCTGTGGTGGCCTCAGACCCTGATTACGTCCGCTTGGCAACGGATTACCTTTGGATAACAGGAGCCAGCCTTTTTGGTACCGCGATCGTAGTGCCCTTAGAAAGCGCACTGCGATCGGTCGGCGAAGCCAAGCTACCCACCAAGATCAGTATTTGGGCAATCATCGTTAATGCGATTCTCAATGCATTGCTGATCTTTGGTTTGTTTGGATTTCCAGAACTGGGCGTAGTTGGTGCGGCTATTGGCACCACGGTGTCTCGATTCTTTCAGACGATAGCGCTGCTTATCATGGCGAAGAAACACTACGCGCATCTATTCCCGACATTAAGTAATTGGCGAGAAGCGATATTACCGAAGCATAGAAAGAAGTACTTCACGATAGCAATACCTATGTTGGTTCATGACAAAGCATGGGCGGGCGGGATTCTTATTTATAACGTGATAGTTGGGCAAATGGGTGTTGGAGAGCTTGCGATCATTTCGCTGTTATCGCCAGTAGAAAGTATCTTGATCTCGGCGTTCATGGGGTTTGCGGTCGCCGCTTCGATCATTCTAGGCAACGAGATCGGCGCGAAGAACTATCAACGTGTTGAGAACACCGCATGGGGTTATGTATTGGTCAGCTGTGGGCTTGCGGCTATATTAGCCTTGGTGTGTTGGTTTGCTAAACCCGCGATCGTATACATGATCGGCCTTACTCACTTAGAGCTCAAAGAGACAGCCGTTAACGTCACCTTAGTCATGGCACTCGGCATGATACTAAGAGTCTTCAATATGGTTGGTATTGGTGGCGTGCTGAAAAGTGGTGGAGACATCAACTACAGTATCTTCATCGACCTGTTTGGCCAATGGGCAATCGGTATTCCCCTTGCTTACTTTACTGCGCTGGTGTTGGGTTGGCCGCTAGAATGGGTTTTGATGATTGTGTTACTGGAGGAGTTAGCGAAGATCGCTTTAACTAGCCAGCGAATTCACTCTAAGAAATGGATCAACAATCTAATCGACGAGCCTGAGCACATTCCTATATAAACAGGCGATAGATTCAAAGAACTCACACCCAAGGGCTGATTTGTAGCATTGCGCTAACGATGAAGCCCTTTTTCGTTTACGAGTGTGCAAAGTCACGACAGCAGTTATATATCAGTAAATCGATGGATGATTTGGTTTGAACTACCACGCCAATCCAACATTGGATCCGCTTTATCTTGCTCAAAACGACCATCAATCAAAGTATCAACATATTCAAGTACTTGCCTCTGCTTTTCGTCGAGTTCGTCGAGCTCGTAGCCCGTCCACATCCAGATGTCTTTGCCTTCACATTCTGCTTTTACACGCTGAACAAGCTTAAGCACTTCAGATACATTTGCAGGATGCAGAGGATCACCACCTGAAAGCGACAAGCCACGACGCTTGATTCGTGGATCATTGAGATCAGCGATAATGTGGTCTTGCAGCTCTTGAGTAAACAAATGCCCGGAGTCCAACCTTTGCGTTGATTGGTTATAACACCCGCGACACTGGTGTACACAACCCGACACAAACAAAGTGCAGCGTGTTCCAGGGCCATTTACAACGTCGATTGGGTGATATTGGTGATAATTCATAAGGCAGTATTGAAAACTCGTGATGGCTTAATGGTTTAACTCGAAAAGTAGCGAGAGTTGAAACAAATGAATTGGTATCGACATAGCGCCGATACCAAACATATTTCTTGAAACGTAGCTCTTCTAAGTAAGCTAGCTAATAATCTTAGAGCTTACTAAAGATGCTTCACGCGGCGTTTAACTTCTTCTTGCTTACCGAAGTTAAATGGTCGTGCATCTGGGCTACCAAGGTAACCACAAACACGGCGCGTCACCGATACTTTGGTTGAGTCATGGTTGCCACATTTAGGACACGTAAAGCCCTTACTTGTACAGTCGAACTCACCGTTGTAACCACATTCGTAACACTCATCAATCGGTGTGTTAGTGCCGTAGTAAGGAACACGTGTGTAGCTGTAATCCCATACGTTTTCTAGTGCTTCGATGTTCTTCTGCATGTTCGGGAATTCGCCGTAACAGATAAAACCACCGCTAGAAATTTCAGGATAAGGCATCTCGAAATCGATCTTGTCGTATGGGTTCACTGTCTTCTGCACATCTAAGTGGAAGCTGTTGGTGTAGTAACCACGGTCTGTCACACCATCAATCACACCAAATTCTTTGGTGTCGATGCTGCAGAAACGGCTACATAGGTTTTCACTTGGTGTGCCGTATAGGCTGAATGCGTAACCTGTCTCTTTCGTCCAAGATTCCACTTCACGCTTCATGTACTCCACCAGCTCAAGCGCTTTAGCACGCATTTCGCCATCGTCGTACAGGTGAACGTCAGTACCGTAAAGTGCTGTCATCGCTTCGTGGATACCAATGTAACCAAGAGAAACAGACGCACGGCCGTTCTTGAAGATGTCTGCAATAGAGTCGTCTGCTTTCAAGCGAACGCCACACGCACCTTCCATGTATAGGATTGGAGCAACACGCGCTTTCACGTTTTCTAGACGAGAAATACGAGTTTCTAATGCACGACGAGCCAGCTTGAGTTTATCATCAAGCAGTTCGTAGAACTTAGCCATATCTTGTTTTGCGTTAATCGCAATACGTGGCAAGTTCAAGCTAACAACACCTAAGTTGTTACGGCCTTCGTGAATCAACTCACCATTTTCTTCATAAGTATTCAAGAAGCTACGACAACCCATAGGCGTTTTAAATGACCCTGTCACTTCTACTACTTTGTCGTAGTTAAGAATGTCTGGGTACATACGCTTAGACGCACACTCTAGCGCTAATTGCTTGATGTCGTAGTTTGGATCTTGCTTCTGGTGGTTCAAACCATCTTTGATCGCAAATACCAGTTTAGGGAACACGGCTGTTTTACGGTTCTTACCCAAACCTGCAATGCGGTTTTTCAAGATTGATTGCTGAATCAATTTCGAGCCCCAGCTTTCACCTAAACCAAAACCAAACGTCACGAATGGTGTTTGACCATTAGCGGTGTGCAGCGTGTTTACTTCGTACTCCAGAGATTGGAACGCGTCGTAACACTCTTTCTCTGTGCGAGAGATAGCAAAAGCTTCTGGGCTATGAATGTCCCACTCTTTCGCTAGCGATAAGTGCTTCTCGTAGCTCGCCATAACGTAAGGTTCAAGAACCTCATCGATGCGGTTAATCGTTGTGCCGCCGTAGATGTGACTCGCCACTTGCGCGATGATCTGCGCGGTTACCGCTGTCGCCGTAGAAATAGACTTAGGTGTGTCGATTTCCGCGTTACCCATCTTGAAGCCATGCGTTAACATGCCTTTCAGATCGATAAGCATGCAGTTAAACATTGGGAAGAACGGTGCGTAGTCTAGATCGTGGTAGTGAATATCACCACATTCGTGAGCATGTACGATATCACGTGGCAAAATGTGAGTTTTTGCATAGTGTTTAGCCACGATACCCGCCAGCAGGTCACGCTGAGTTGGGATTACTTTGCCATCTTTGTTCGCGTTTTCATTGATTAGATCAACGTTGCTTTCTTCGATCAAACCTTCGATCTCACGAGTTAAAGCGCTTTGCTTCTCACGGGCGATGTCGCGGTCATGACGATATTCAATGTAGGCACGAGCCAGAGACTTGTATGGTCCCTGCATTAGCTCGTTCTCGACCATGGTTTGAATTTCAGAGATATGAACTTCATCGTAGTCTTCGAGCTTCAACTCAACTGCTAATGCCACATTCAGTGCATAAATAGCAATTTCCTTATCGGCTTTGTCTGATGCTGCTTCCACTGCAGCTTGGATGCGATCTCTACTGAATGGAGCTCTTGAGCCATCACGCTTGATTACGATTGATTTCACCACTTCTCCTTACTCTTGAGGTATTCACAGACTTATCCACAAACACACTATATAGAGCGATTTATCGTTTAACTAACACTAGATATTGTGGCGTATTTAACGAGAACCACCAACTTTGAGTATTGATTTGGATCAATAAAAAGAGAACGCTGACTAAGATCAATTCAATATTATTACGCTAGTTCTCAAGTCGAAAAGAAACAATGTAACAATAAAAAAACTCCTAAAAAGAGTTGAATTTTTGGTAAGTGTTGTAGGATAACGGCTCATCAATATTGGCAGACAAAATTAGGGATATTTGGCATGAAACGACTTCAAAACTGGATAATGTTAGGCTGCTTACTCAGTAGCCAGACATTTGCTGAACCTTTGACCATATCCAGTTGGAATATCGAATGGTTATCAACCAACGAGGCTGTGAATAAGTTTTCTGACAAACGTGATCAAGCTGATTTCGACAAACTCGCAACTTATTTTCAATCCTTAGACGCAGACGTGGTTGCGTTTCAAGAAGTCGATAACGTAAATGCCATTCAGCGTGTGGCTGGTGATCAATACAAGATATTGATGTCTGACCGGGCGCTATCTAAGAACAGCAACCGCCAATTTAAAGAAGTGAACCAATACACGGGATTTGCAGTTCGTAAAGGAGTAGCCCTCACCGACTACGCTGACTTTCCGCTTGAAACCACATCCAACAGTAAACTTAGGTTTGCCAGCTATATCGTTGTAGAAACAAACTTTAAACCCATTCACATGTTGTCTGTGCATTTAAAGGCAGGTTGTAGCGGAGCGTATAAGTCCAACCGCGATTGCTCTCGTTTAAAAGAGCAAGCTCAGCAACTGAACAAGTGGATAAAGCAAAGAGAGCGCAATAACGAAGACTACGCCATTCTTGGCGACTTTAACCATAACCTCGCTTACTCACGAGATTGGATGTGGAAAGAGTTATCACAATATACTGATGCGCAGTTAGCGACACGAAAGACCCGTGCAGATTGTAAGGTACGCTCTAACCGCAACAATTATCGCACACATCAGTTCCGCTCTGTTATTGATCATATTGTGGTGAGTGAGTCGCTAAATGCTTCTCCTGCAAAGCAGAAGGTATTTGAAACACAAGATGTTCTGGACTACAAACTCAGCGACCACTGTCCAGTTTCAACGACTATTAAATAGTAGATTTTAGATAACAGCAGATTGTAGATAACTGAAAATAATAGAAACAGTAAATATAGAAAGAGGCTGACTGACTTTCGTGCTGAAAGCGAGTCAACCTCTATGCTTGGTCAGCTCAGAACGGATAACGTCAAAGCCAATGTAATCAGCTATAAGCTTGCTACTAACACGTTTTGTTCATACGATCCGCCAGCCACATTCCCACCAGCATGCTTATCATAAACACCCACACCGTCGGGTTGCCGCCACTTAGGCTGGTTACCGCAGGGCCTGGGCAAAAGCCTGCAATCCCCCAGCCTAAGCCAAACGCTGTAGATCCAAGAATCAGCTTTCTGTCTATCAACGGATTGTTACGGCTATCTAACGGCTCGCCATTGATGGCTTTAGCGCGCTTTTTAATGACCAGATGATAAAACGGTGCAAAGACCAATAGCGCGCCACCCATGACGAATGCCAAACTAATGTCCCAGTTACCGGTAATGTCTAAGAAGCCGAGTACCTTCTCAGGATCAACCATCCCTGAGATGATCATGCCAGAGCCAAAAAGAATACCTGCGACCAAACCGATAACGATAGTAAATGAAGCGTTTTTCATTATGCCCCCAAGCCAGTCAGATTCTTGATAAACACGGTTACGATTGCCACACCCATAAATACACAGGTCGCAACAATAGAACGTTTAGATAAACGCGCCATTCCGACAATGCCATGCCCGCTAGTACAACCGTTCGCTGTTTTAGTACCAAAGCCCACCAGAAGGCCAGCAATAATCACTAAAGCGAGATTCATCTCTTCTAACTGCGGAAGTTGGTAGCCCGTCGGAATTAATAGCCAACCACTTGCGACCATTCCCACAACAAAGGCGATACGCCAGTGTTTTTCGGTGTTTGCTGTATCCGCATCTTTACGTTCTTTGTTGCTGGTGCCAGTTGGCAATAATCGGCTGACAATGCCACTAATGCCAGCAACTCGACCAATCCCCAACATTAAAACAATGGCCGACACGCCTAACAACATGCCGCCGAAAAAAGCATCCCAAGGAATCAAACTAAGCACAAACCTCTCCTATCCACAAACATCATAAACTCATAACAACCTATAAATTAGAGTTTACTAATAAATATAAATTAGTCAATGCTAATGTACTGCGAGTATGTGTCGTTTTGTAAGTCTGGAATTAACAAGCGCCCTGCATGAAAAAAGCCCCTAGGCGTTAACCTAAGGGCTTAAGATTTATTCTGTCTTTGGTAAAGAACAGCTATTTGACCTTGTTCTTCTCAGCAATCCATTGCGACATGTACTTAGTGCTCGCCATACTATGGTGCTTAAGCATTGAACCAAAGAAATTATTCAGTCGATGCGCATCAAGCTCAGAACCTAGCGCAGTCAGTCGCTCGATCAATTTGTCGCCCAGTTGATTCTGTTCATAGTGCGCTTCAAGAATTGAATGACATTGGCTTTGAGCTTTAAGCCATTTCTTTTCATCTTTATAAAGAGCGACAGCTTGTTCAACAAACTCATCAATATCATCTGACACTGCGCCCGGCCATTGCAGTTCACCTTGCGGTAGCATGCCTTCACTGCCGATCTCGCTGGTTACATTCGGAGTTTGCAGCTTCATCGCATCAAGTAACTTGCCTTTAATGCCAGCGCCAAAACGTAATGGCGCAACACAAACACGTGCATCTTCCATCACTTCTTGAGCGTCTTTCGCCCAACCTTTGATATGGAAGCCAGTTTTAGGGTTATGCAAAGCGGTTGCTTTTGGCGGCGGATACGATCCATAAATATGAAGTTCAGTGTCAGGTAACTGTTTACGAATCTTCGGCCAAATCTTCTGTAGCTGAAGTACGGCATCCCAGTTCGGTGCGTGTCTAAAGTTGCCTATCGTCATGAAATGCTTACGTTCTTCAAAGCTTTTCGTGCTTTCAGGAAGCGTATTAAGATCAACCATGAACGGCAGATGATGAAGCAGTTTGGGATCGATATTGAACTCAGATTGAAGCAGTTCCATCTCGTAACTTGAAATGATCAACGAAAGATCACAGCGCAAAATCGCGGCAATTTCACGTTTAGCCAAGTCACTGTACAAGTGTGCTTTGGTCAGATCTGTTTCTTTCTTAACCGCTTCGTGTCGAGCATTACGCAGAAACTGTAAGTCTTCCGTATCCAGTAGCTTAAAGGCATTGGGACATACCTTCTCGACGCGCCAGCCGAATTGCTCTTCCATCATAAAGCGGTCAAACATGACAACATCAGGTTGCAGCTCTTCAATGTAATCGTCAAAGCTATCGCAATTTAACTGTATAGATTGGCTTGTGATGCCCTCTTCAGAGAGATCAATCATGTGCTCGGTTTCTTGAGCGGGTGTTGCAAATTCAACTGACCAACCTTGTCTCTTAAATAGACGTAAAAGAGACATCATATGGCTGCCAGCCGCCGATGAATTCGGTTCTGGCCAAACGTAGCCAATTGCTAAAACTTTCTTCAAAATACTTCCTAAGAAATAACAAAAGGGCCACAGAAGCCCCTAATAAAACGTTAATCGAGTTATGCCGCTGATAATAATGGTTCTAAGAACTCAGCGATCAGATTCGTTCACCTACATTGCGAGCTATCATAAGCACTTCATCGGCTGAGTAAAAGTTTGAAATCGTGGTTTCGACTTGAGCGCCCAATGTCGACTGATAGAGCTTTTGTGCAAAGTTATCTGCTCTGGTGGTCACTAATACATGTTTTAGTGTCGAGCCCTGCTCTGATAGCTTCTGCTTCACTTGAGGCAAAGAGTCTAGAATCAGCTTTTTGCCCAATCCTTGCCCCTGAGCACTCGGTAACACAGCAAGTTGTTCTAGCTCCAAAACAGCTTCAGGCCTAAACCCACTCTTTTGAACCCAAATAATGTAGCCGACAATCTCGCCATCGCTTTCAGCAACAAAGTTAAGAAAGCGTGGCGCAGCATTTAAGTTACATTGTAACCAATTTTTTGAGTTTTGCTGTCGAACAAAAGTAGCTTGGTGAACTAAAGCCGCTCCATCGAGGTCGGCTTCTGTCATAAAACGAACTTGGGCCATGCTGCTACTCATTCTCAGAATTAGGACGCGTTTTACAGTGTAAAATGGCTCTCTCTAGAAGTTCTAATGCCGAGCTATCTGCTTCTGGAAGCTTAGCGTCCGATTGACCTAACGGCTCAACACGGCTACCCCACTTAATATGGCCTGCCCCCCAAGTTAAACCGGCACCGAATGCCGCCACAAGAATGTTTGAGTTAGGTTTAACAAAGCCTTGCTCTAACGATTCACACAATGCAATCGGCACAGTCGCAGCCGATGTGTTGCCGTAGTTTTGAATGTTCACAAACGCTTTCTCACGTTCAATGCCCGCCATATCACACAGAGTTTGAATAATTCGGATGTTCGCTTGGTGCGGAATCACAACATCGATGTTTTCAGTTGAGATGCCAGTGCGACTCAATACTGTATGTGCTGCAGCGCCCATTCCTTTCACTGCACGCTTGAAGATCTCTTTACCAATGAAATCAAAATCCCAGTAACCGTTATCAGCAGCAAAGCGGTCCATAGACGTACCGAATTTTGGTACTGCTAGAATGTCACGGCCCTCTGCGTCACAACCGATTTGAGCTTCTTGTAAACCCACTTGTTCTTCAGTACGCGATAAAACCACAGCGCCAGCGCCATCACCGAATAGAACCGCAGTATCACGCTTGGTCCAGTCGATGAAGAATGAAAGACGCTCTGCACCCACAACGATCGCATTGCGGTAGTTGCCCGCTTGAATCAATCGAGTTGCTGTTTCAACACCGTAGATAAAGCCTGTACACGCTGCATTAAGGTCAAAAGCTGCTGCGCTCTTGATGCCTAAGTTCTGTTGAACTTTAGACGCGGTATTTGGAATAAGAGAGTCTGGACTGCACGTCGCTACGATCACAAGATCGATATCTTCGGCTGTTAAACCAGCACACGCCATTGCATGTTGAGCAGCAACGGTCGCTAGCTCAGAGGTATTTACATGACTGATACGACGATTTTCGATACCAGTTCGAGTACGAATCCACTCGTCAGACGTATCAATGAAAGTGCTTAAATCATCATTGGATAGCACGGCTGGTGGCAGACACTTTCCCCAGCCCGTAATTTCAGCGTAAAATTTTGTCATCATTTACCTGTTTATTGTTTGTTTTTATTTGAGTATCTTATTCTTGTTTAAACAGTATAAGCGTTCCGTACATGATTCGTAAATCGCGTTAGGCACGGAGACGCAATAAAAAGAGAAAGTTATGTCTACATTCAACACACGTTGCCCTTCTTGCGGTGGCGTAAACCGAGTTCCTTCAGAAAGAATTTCAGAAAGCCCTACTTGTGGTAAGTGCAAAAACGCACTTCTAGACGGTGCACCAATCGAAGGTACGTCACTGAATTTCCAATCAATTTTGAACAGTTCACAGCCTGTCGTTGTCGATTTTTGGGCGACATGGTGCAACCCATGTGTAGGTTTCGCACCTGTGTTCAGCGATGTCGCTAAAGAGCGCGCTGGCGATGTTCGATTTGTTAAAATTGATACCGAAGCTCAACAGCAACTGGCGGCTATGTATCAAATCAGAAGCATCCCAACGGTGATGGTGTTCAAGAACGGTCAACGTGTTGATACGATTAACGGTGCACTGCCAAAAGGTCAATTTGATCAGTGGCTTAATCAAGCACTAACTAAGTAATACTATTGGTTAAGCTATTGATTTAGCATTACTTAATTCTAAGTAAGCACACAAAAATAGGTTAGAGAGTCTTACCAAATCAAGACTATCTAACCTACTGTTTTATTTATGGTTATCACTTAACTTCTTGAATAAAACTACAGCTTCGCCTTTCGCTTGAATATTAGATTCTTGCTTGCCAAACCCGTATTGCTGTTTGATTTGATCTGCGACTTTCTCAGCAATCATAATGGTTGGTGCATTGGTGTTTGCCCCAATAAGTGTCGGCATCACAGAAGCATCAATGACTCTCAAATTATCCAATCCATAAACTTTGAGATCTTTATCTACCACAGCTAAAGAATCGCTACTAGGTCCCATTTTACAGGTCCCGATCGGGTGATACTGAGTGTCTGCACGATTGCGAATATCTTGCTCGATAGCCTTGTCATCACTGGCGTCCACAGGGTAGAAAGCATTGCCTCGGATATCATCAAACGCGGAACTCTCTAACATTTGATACTGCTTCTTCCAGCCCTTAATCATGATCTCCATGTCTTCAGGATGACTGAAAAACGCAGGATCGATCTTAGGCGGATCATAGGGATCATTACTATTGAGCGTTACTGTGCCGTAGCTCTTCGGTCGCAATAAGGTGACATGAGAGGTAAAGCCATGACTGGTATGAATTTTTCTAGCATGGTCATCTACAACAGCGACCACAAATACAAACTCTAAATCCGGTACAGCGATATGATCTTCGGAACAGAGAAAGCCTATTCCCTCTGCAAAATTACTGCTCATTTTACCGCGGCGTTCTTTGTGCCATAGTGGTAAGGCTTTGGTCATTTCAGAGGCCATTTGCAGCGAGATACCAAAAGTTTCACGCTTTTCACTGCATTTATACGAATGTACTAAGTCGATATGATCTTGAAGGTTCTTGCCCACTCCAGGTAATTCATGAACCTGTTCGATTCCATGTGTCTCTAGTTCAGTTTGAGCACCGACACCAGACAGTAACAGCAATTGGGGAGAACCAAACGCGCCAGCGGAAAGAATCACTTCTTTGTTGCATCGTATCTGATAACGCTTTCCGCTAGAACCATATTCAACACCAATCGCCTTCTTGCCTTCAAACAAAACCTTATGTGTGGTGGCTTTAGTCACGACCGTGAGATTCGATCGTGAAAGGTTTGGCGTTAAGTAAGCCTTGGCAGCACTGCATCGTTCACCATTCAGCTGTGTTACCTGCGTCGGCATCGCCCCAAACTGAGCAGCGCCGTTAATATCCTCATTGCGAGGTACACCTATCGATTCACACGCCGTTAAATAACGTTCCAACATAGGGCTTGGCGATCTAAGATTGGCCACATTAAGAGGACCACCTTGGCCATGGAACTCATCTTGGTGGACTTCGTTGTTTTCTGCTTTCTTAAAGTAAGGCAAACAGGATTCATAGTTCCAGCCAGCATTGCCCAAGCTTTCCCATCTATCGTAGTCATAGCGATGTCCACGAGCGTACATCATGGCATTGATAGAGCTAGAACCGCCAAGTGTCTTACCTCTTGGCTGATAGCCTTTACGACCATTCAACCCCTGCTGTTCAACGGTTTCGAATGCCCAATTGTTGAGTTTGGTTGGCATCATCGCAACCACGCCAACAGGTGTGTGAATGAATGGGCTCGTGTCTTTACCGCCCGCTTCTAACAAGCAAACCGTCACATCAGGATCTTCCGACAGCCGAGAAGCCATCACACACCCAGCTGAACCACCGCCAACAACAATAAAATCATAACTATCCATTTGCCATCTCCGCTATTTCTAGTGGGTGTAACTCACGCTTCAAGATTTTTCCGGTTGCTGTCATGGGTAAGGCTTTACGAATGAATACCTTACGCGGGTATTTGTAGTCGGCGAGTTGCTCACGACACCATGCTATCAAGGCGGCACTATCACATTGCGTATGTTCGTGAAGAACCACATGCGCGTGGATCTCCTCGCCTAAATGTTCATGATGCTCGCCTACCACCGCGACCATTTCGACATCGGGGTGACACATCAACACTTCTTCGACTTCACGTGGATAAACGTTGTACCCACCACGAATAATCATGTCTTTAACACGGTCAACAATGAACAAATTGCCATGCTCATCGACGCGACCGATATCTCCCGTTAAGAACCAACCATCACGAATAGATTCAGCTGTCGCCTCTGGCCTTTGATAATAGCCTTTCATCACACTTGGGCTTTTAATGCAGACTTCGCCGAGTTCACCCATAGCGACAGAGTTGCCTTGTATATCAGTAATCTTGATGAGGTGGCCACATAAAGGCTGACCGACACTACCCGATAAACGATCGCCATCAATATGATTAAAGGTCGCAACCGGCGCCGTTTCCGAGAGCCCATAACCTTCTAAGACTGGTAATTCAAAACGAGATTCAAACTGTCGTATAACCTCAAGCGGCATAGAAGCACCGCCAGAAACACCTAACCTCAAGCTGTGTTTAACCTGTTCAGAGCGTTTGCTTGTGTTTTCTAAACTATCAGAAGACTCTTCTCCCGCCTTTAATAGCGCGATATACATAGTAGGAACACCCGCAAACACGCTGACTTTATGGCTAATGATCTGTTCAATAACCAATGACGGTTCAAAACGAGGAATCAACACCATGGTGGACCCTGTTAGCACACTCGCGTTCATCATCACCGTCTGACCGAAGCTATGGAATAAAGGCAGTGTAGCCATTGTGGTGTCGCTGTACTCCAATCTCATTAGATACTGTGACGACATCGCATTGGTTTGCATGTTGGTGTGGGAAAGCTCAGCCCCTTTTGGTTGACCCGTCGTGCCAGAGGTATAAAGGATCACAGCGGTATCATCGCCATGACAAGCCACAGACTCAAAAGGAGTAAAAGGTTGTGCCAACCAATCAGCGATTGATTCATGCTCCTCATTACTTTCTAAAGTAGTGTCTGTGTTTGTTGGGATAGGCATCTCGACAAAGTGTTCACAGTGGTTTGCCTGCTCAAAACCTTGTAAACCATAGCGACCAATGGGAAGCTCTTCACTGCCGTCAAAACATAAATAGGCCTTCGCGTTAGAGTCATTAAGGTGATAAGCGATCTCTCTGGCCTTGAATAGCACGTTCAAAGGCACGACTACACAACCCGCTTTTAGAATCCCGTAATAGGCTATCGGAAAGTAAGTCACGTTCGGGCATGACAACGCTACCTTATCTCCGTTCTGCAACCCAAGTCTTTTCAAGTTAGCAGCCACGTTTCCAGAAAGTTGTTCTAACTGAGAAAAACTGATTTCATCCGATCCCATACGCAGAGCGGCTTTAGTTGGAAAAAGCGAAGCGCTACGCTCCAAATTAACAGCAAGATTGTGCATCCATGATCTCCTTGTGCGGCTTAGACCTGTTTGTGACGGTCACCGTAGACGTTCTAATCGTTGTAATAAGTCTCTTTCTTGTCATCACGAGCCTGCACATTGGTGTGTCATGTAGATAAGAGTCGTTATTGAGCAAAATGTTTGAGACGCTCCAATGTGCAGCCCAATAAATTACAACATTTCGATAACATTTCGAACAGGTTTCAAAAAGACAAAAACCGGTGATATTCGGACACAGCCTGCGCTAGCACAATAAAACCTTGCACACATAAACCAAAATTTGGAACAAGCTTGCGAAAGTGAGAACAAGCAACAGGCGTAAATGTTAAAAGTTCGGTTAAGATATCGATATTCAACAAGAGGCAGCTTATGGAATACACCGCAGTTTACGAACCCGACATGCAAGCATTCGGCATTCTGGATCTTCAGTTGCTGCATCGTTACCTGTCGCCTGTTCTCAGTATCGAAGAGTTGCTCGAAGGAAGTAACATCGATGCTCTCCAACTCAACACACCCGATACACACATCACTTTGGCGCAAAAGCTTGCTGTGTTCAGTAATGCGTTAGTGAATTCCAACGAAGACGGATTGGGGCTTAAAGTTGGCCAACAAGCGAGGTTCAGCGATTTCGGCGTGCTCGGTTATGCGGTGTTTAGCAGCGAAACACTACTCGATGCCTTTTTAATCGGGTTTAAGTATCTGCAACTTGCTGGCCCTGTCCTCAGGAAAACCATGTCTGTAGAAGACAACATTGGTTACTTTCGCGCAGAGCAACTTATCGAACTCGATTCTTTACTGCCCTTTTGTTGTGAATACTGGTTCTCGGCGATATACAGTTTGTGCGAAGAGGTCTTACAGCAGCCCTTTCCTTCTCAAGTGATCCGCTTCCCCTATCCAAAACCTGAATACGGCGATCTATACACAGAGATTTTCCGCTGCCCGGTTGAATTCAATAGTGACCGGCTTGAATGGGAGTTCGACGCAACCACCTTGTATTCATCTCTTCCTACCGCCAACCCCATCACTTTACAGATGTGCTTAAAATCGTGTGATGACATGTTGGCAAAAGTCAGTGCACCCAGTAGCCTCAAAGAGAAAGTCTCTCAGATGCTGATTGAAAGGCCAGGATGTTACCCTTCTATAGAATCCATTTCTTCAGAACTGGGCATGTCTTCTCGAACTCTGCGTCGTCACCTGAAAGCAGCCGATACCAGCTACCAGAAGATACTGGACCACGTTCGTTTTCACCTTTCTCGACACTACCTTTCTTCAACTCAAATGAGCATTGAAGAGATATCTGAGCGCGTTGGGTTTTCAGACAGCGCTAACTTTCGACATGCCTTTCGTAAGTGGAGTGGAAGCTCGCCACGTCAATACCGTAAAGAAACGGTCTAACACTTAAAATCCCACTCAATCCAAATCATAAAAAGACAATCACGCTGCAATCTTTTTCTAAATTAAACCACCAATGAACAACGGCTTAACGACTTTTTGCCCGCATAAAATCTCGCCAAACCACCAAATATCGCAACCGTATTTTAGTTTAGTTGGTCGATAAATTTCTTTTATCTTAACGACCATTTTTATTTGTTTTACCCAATTCAGTTTCTCCCCCATAGTCGCGGAAAATTCATCGTTTCTTTTACTATCAGAGGCTCCTGCATTGGACAACATCCAACCAACAACTCGCATAACTGTTCCTGTTATTGCATTGTCTTTTTACGCGATCGCTTCAGGCTACTTAATGAGTTCATTACCATTAATGCTGTCTGAGTATGGCTTAGACAAAGATCTATCGAGTTGGTTGGCGAGTGCATTCTATGCAGGTCTACTGGCTGGTACATTATTGATTGAACGTGCCATTGCGCGTGTTGGCCACAAAGATGCGTTCGTCATCGCATTGAGTGTGTTCATCGCAACGATCCTTGTATTGCCATTGATCCCACACCAAGCAGTATGGCTACTAGCTCGCTTTGTGGCTGGTGTGGCGGTTGCAGGTATCTTCGTGATTGTAGAGTCTTGGCTAATGAGCGGTGACGAGTCACAACGCGCAAAACGTCTCGCTATCTACATGTGTTCACTGTACGGCGGTTCTGCAGTTGGTCAGCTTGGTATCGGTTACTTAGGTATTACTGGTGGCGTACCTTTCATCGCAATGTTCACCCTTCTGTTTGGTGCGATCATTGTGCTGATGTACGGACAAGCAACTCCACCACAGATCCACGATGCGCAATCTTTGTCTTTAAAGCAGATCAGCAAATTAAGCCACAGCGCGCTAATTGGCTGCATTGTTTCCGGATTAACGCTAGGTGCGATTTACGGCTTGATGCCAGTTGAACTTGCTCAACGTAACATTGCACACGAAGACATTGGTGGTTTGATGGCTTTGGTTATCATGGGTGGTATGGCTGTACAGCCGATGGTGACTTGGTTATCTCACCACGTAGGACAAGTGTTATTAATGGCTTTGTTCTGCCTGCTAGGGGTTGCAAGCATTGGTGTGCTGACTATCAATCACGATTTCTACGTACTAGGCATGAGCTTGTTCGTATTAGGCATGGCCACATTTGCGCTATACCCAATCGCGATTAACTTAGGTTGCCGTAACCTTGACCCAAGCTACTTGGTGTCAGTGACTCAAATCATGCTACTTTGCTACAGCATCGGTTCTGTTGCGGGACCAATCGTTGCAGACAGCTTTATGGATTCACAAGCAGGATTGTTCACTTACCTGTTCGCGTCTCTACTTGCTACAACGATCTACATGTTGATTGCTAGCCTAAAGCGCTCTCACCTACAGATTGCAGGCGAGTAAGCTTAAATAGACAGACACTAGATGCGTGTCATTAGGGCTCCGAGTTCAGGCTTTATGTCTAAGCGAAGGGCTCTTTTCAACTCATGCCTATATGTAACCTTCTTCTCCCACACTTCTCATTTCATCGTGCAAGGCTAACCAAGAAGTCGATGGCTCTTTCGATATTGACTGGGTGACAAACCGAAATGCTTTTTGAAACGATGCGAAAAGTTATAAGGATCTTTGTAGCCTAAGCGATTAGCAATCATAGAAACTGACCAATCTTGATATTTCAGTAGACTGGTGGCTTTGTCCATGCGTAATTGAATCAATTTACTGCGTGGTGAGAGGTTGAATAGCGTCTTGGTGACTCTATTGAGTTGCTCTTCACTGATGAACACTCTTTCAGCCATCCCTGCCACTGTCCATGGCTGATGCAGACTACTTTCAATTTCGTTATAGAGCGCTTGAACACGTGCAGTGGTGCTGGTCGACTTAGGCTCAAACCCCGTCAATGTTCGGATAATTTCACTCAAGAGTAACTTACGGTAACTGGCTCTACCGCCTATCTCAAAGTAAACCAAGTTCATTAATGACCAGATCTGCTCACACTCTCCAAAAGGCACAATCCCCTGTCCTAAACTTGCTATGTGCTGCCATTGCTTGGTGTCAGGCGTCAGCATCCACGCCATTTTCCAATAATTATATTGAGGATCGAGTTCAAAACGAAATGGGGTTTCAGCAGGAAGCACCACGAGTGTATAAGGTGTAATCGCTTGGACCGATGTTGCGGTTGTTAGAATGCCGCCACCTTCCATAGTGAAAATCAACGTATGAACATTAACGGATTCGCGCTCAACCCAGTAGCCATCATATAGCTTCGCCATGCCGCCCATATAGACACCAAAGCTTTTCATCTCTGGAATATCTTCAACGGTCAAAAAACGTTCTTTGCACTGTTCAGCGAGAAAAACATCATCATGCCAAGTTGATTTTGGTCTCATTGAATCAATGACGGATTCGCACAGGTTTTGTTGTTTTTTAAACATGTTGTTACTTCGCTCAAATCACTATAGTTCTGCCATAAATCGGAGAGCTTATGACAACTAACATCAACCCTAACTCATCTATGAATAACAAGCCAGAGAGCATCTTACCTCGTATCGTTAAACTGGGTTTACCTGTTGCTTTACAAAGTGCGCTTGTCGCTATTCTTGCCCTTGCTGACGTATTAATGGTCAGTGATTATGGTATGGAAGCAGCTGCGGCTGTGGGAATTGCATCAAAATGGCACTTTGTTGCTATTATGATTATGGCAGGGTTGGCCTCAGCAAACGGAACATTAGTCGCTCAATACTGGGGAAAGAACGACCGAAAAAGCGCGCGAACGGTATCATCTATCGCGATGGTGTTTGGCTTAAAAGTTCTGCTGCCTGTTACTGCAATCATCACTCTTGGTTCTCAGTTTTTAATGATGTTGCAAACCAGCGATCAAACCGTGATTGAACTTGGCGCGACTTACCTATGGTATGGCTTCCCTGTTCTACTGCTGACTCACATTGTCGTCGTGGTGGAAGCAAGCATGCGCTCATCAGGTGACACCGTAACCCCACTACTATTGGGCGCGGTGACCATTGCACTCAACATTGCGCTTAACTTCGTTCTAATCAAAGGTGCCTTTGGTATTCCCGCTATGGGCGTAGCAGGTGCGGCACTGGCGACGACACTCGCTCGCGCGATTCAAGTTGGCTTGATGTATAGCTACATGCGTATGCGTAAACACTGGTTGTTAACCACGCCTAGTTCACCACATCGTCCATCATTATGGTTGTCTTACCGTCGTATTGCTTTGCCACTAACGATGAATGCCGTGTTATGGGCAATGGGCACTATGGCGTACCAAATGATCTTCGGTCACATGGGCACAACGGAACTTGCTGTGTTCTCTATGCTCGCGCCTTTTGAGTCGCTGTGTTACTCGATATTCTTTGGTATTTCTGTAGCGTGTTCCGTGTTGCTTGGTCACTCACTCGGTCGTGATGAGTTTGATGACGCTATGAGTATGGGTCTGACGTTCATCAAAGCCGTGGTTGGTTTTGGCGCGGTTGTAGGATTGCTACTGTTTATGGGCAAAGAGCATGTTCTAACATGGCTGAACCTTTCTACAGATGCACTCTACCCACTCGCTTCACCTGCAATGCCCATTATGTGTTTTGCTGTGGTGATTCGTATGCTCAACATGGTGATCATCAACGGTATTATTCGCGCTGGTGGCGATAACGCGTTCTGCCTACGTATGGATTTCATCGCGATGTGGATGGTGGGTATTCCAGTGTGTGTTTACTGCGCATTTATCGCTGGATGGGACTTCAAATACATCTATGGTCTGATGTTAGTAGAAGAAGTAGTGAAACTGGCTATCTGTTCACACCGTTACTTGAGCCGACGCTGGATCAACAACCTAACGGTTACTTATGAAGAACCACAAGCGGCGTAAGTTACAGTTACCTGGCTATATTCAAGCTTAGATAAATCGTATCTACATCAAAAAAGGTCTGAGAAATCAGACCTTTTTCGTTTCTTTAGAAATTACTTTCAAGCGCCACTTACTTCTTGTTCATTCGGATATGACGATTAGATACGTTCGGCAGCGGCTTTTCAGGCACTTTCCGCTTCTCATGAATCAGATGTCGAATCGCTAAAATAGGATGCTTAAGTAGCATTCTTGGCCCGGCATAGCGCATCACTAAACGCATTTGCTCTTTCGGATCAGGTTTATAGCAATGAATCGGACACTTATTACAGGTCGGTTTTGCTTCGCCATAAGGACATCTATCCAGTCGTGTTTCGGCATAACGCAGCAGTTGCTCACACTCCTCACATAACGCATTATTCTGACGAACTTCACCGTGGTGATCTTTGCAATAGATGTGCACCATCGCAATAACGGTTTTGTACTCCGTTGCGAGCTCGCCTTGTAGAATATTGTTATGTTGGAACATGTTTTAATTACCTAATGAGAAACCGTACAGGTTGAGATTAACACTTTCGCTTATAACATCTTCAACTCGCTCAAACACAAAGCCTAATTTAGTCAGTAGTGCGATACTTCGAATGTTATCAGAGGTTGTGATGGCAACTAAATGATCGATATCAGCATTCTGCTTAGCTTGTTCAATTATCGCCTCCGCTGCTTCTTGGGCAAAGCCTTGACCATAAAACTCAGGAACAAACCCGTAGCCAATATCATGCGACTCTAAGGTGTCTCTTTTTATTAGTCCGCAGATACCAATTGGTGTTGAAGAATCCTTGATTTCAACCATCAACAAACAGACTCCCTTCTCTTCGTGCATCTTAAGAATGTTGTTTTCGATGTATTCGACAGCCTTTTCAGTGTCGCTGATTTCCTTATCACCAATGTAACGCAGAAAATCTTCTGAGCTGTATAATCGCTGAATAAACGCCGCATCTTGAGGCGTGATCATTCTTAATCGTAAACGTTCGGTCTCGACGGCCTGCATAGTGATATTTTCCTTGCTGAATACCATGTAAATATTGAGTTCTAGAGCTAAAATGATTATCCTCCACCGCCTAAACTAAATACAAGGCTATGCAGCAATGAACCGTAAGAAAAAAATCAATCAAATTCTAAAAAAGAAGCAGAAACAGGCGAATTCTAAACTGCATAGTAGCAACAAGCCTCGCTACATTTCTAAAGCTGACCGCGCAAAAATGGAAGCTGAAGAACAAGCGAAAGTAGCTCAAGAGCAAGCTGAAGGTTCAGTAGAAGCAACTGTTGAAGCTGAAGAGACAAAAGCTGCAGAGTAAGTTAAAACTCGCAGTCCTCTTGTCTAACACTCTTTTCCGAGCCAACAGACAAGAACAAAAAAAGCAGCCTCTATTTGGGCTGCTTTTTTGATCCTACTATTTGTAATCGCGCTGATTAGCCTTTGAATGGCTGCACTTCCCAACGGGCAAACGGTGCTTTTCCATTAATCCCTGCTCTACCCCAACGATCAACAGAATCCACAACCAAGATACGCTCATTCGGTACTAATGATTTAATCAAGTTACTTGGCTTTTTCGCTGTGACTAACCAAAGAGCATCGTCTTCCGAAAACATCTCTTTAAGTTTAGCTTTGTCTTCGTCTGTCCATTCCAGTTCAGCTTTGAACATGCGATCTTCAACAAACAGTTGGCTGCCAGACGCGAAGTCTTCCAAGCTTTCTGAAAGCAACAATACTGAATCTACGTCATTATCTAGCAATACTGCTTGCTGCTTGTTGATCAGTTCACGAACATCCAACATCACACGTTGTAAGTTGCTATCAATCGTTTCAGCTTGTGTCGGCCACAATAACTTAAAGTCGTCAGCCACAATCGCCGCCATACGCGTTAAGTTGGTCGGATTTAACCACGCGTATTTAGACACATCACCATTCGACAATGTAAGCGCTGCAACACCTTGTGCACGCGGTGTGATCGCTTGAGCCGCATCCACCTCAACCAAACGGATATTGCCTTGTCTTGCGTATACAAAGGTAGGATCCGCTTGCCAGATGGATGACAGTGTTACCGCAACGGTCGCCTTTTCGCCAGATTGAAGCACTTTACTCGCACCCTTGGTACCAAACCAATTCGGCAGACGGTCAATACCGTAGCGCTTCGGTGGAAGATATTCAGTGGTAATGTCCGTGTCTTTGGTTAGCTCTGTCGCCAACGCATAAGTCACAGGTGTACTGGTTAGGATGTCTTCTGCATTCACGTTCAGTGACAGCACAGAACCAGCCATTAACACACTACCAAGTACACTCACTTGAGCCGTTGCTTTTACTGAGCTAGCGATACGATTCATTAAACAAGTCATGATTACGCCTTTCTTACAATTCGGTAAAACGTTGCTGCTAGGAAAAACGTTGCAGAAACGATGATGATTGACGCGCCCGATGGCACTGGCAGTTTTAACTCCATAGGCAACACAGTCCCAACCAAACACGCGATGGTTGCCAGTAACGCGGACAGTAAAACAAAGCTGCCCATGCGCTTAGTTAGCAATCGAGCCGTAGCACCTGGGATCAGTAATAACGCACCAACCAGAACCGCACCCACTATTTTCACCGCTGCAATCGTCACTAAGGTGATCATCATGACAAACAGGTAGTCGTAGAAGCTGGTGTTATAACCACGAACCTTGGCAATATCAGGGCTGATACAGGTCAGAAGAATACGGTTGAACGTCGGTATCAACAGCAAAATGATGAGCGCGCAGCTGCCTGCGAGAATTGCTAAGTCTTGGTCTGTTACCGTCAGAATCGATCCAAACAACACGTTCTCAAGCATGTGGATATTGATCTTACGTGCCACGTACATCAGCAATGCCGCACCTACTGCCAATGCTAGCGCTAGAAACACACCAACTAAGGTGTCGTATGGCACGTTGGTTCTGTTTCTTACAAAATGAAGAAGCAAAGCAAAGATCATACAGAAACTAAACAGACCAATAATTGGGTTTTCTGGTGGTTCGCCAAGTAAAACACCAATAGCGATACCGGTTAATGCTGCGTGGCCTACTGCCTCAGAGAAGAAAGCCAGACGCTTGGCAATCACCAAAGTACCAAGACCACCTAACAGAGGGCCAAGCAATAACGCTGCAACCAAAGCATTCACCATAAAGGCATACATGAAGCTGTCTGATAACCAACCCGCTTCAACACCACTAATGGCAAGTTGTCGTAACCAATCCATTACGCAACCTCCTGAGATTTAGTCATGGCAGAGCCACTGCTGTAGTGCTGGAATAGGCTCTCGATTTTACTTGGGTGTAAGACTTCTTCGTGTGGGCCACTATCAACCAAGAATCGATTCACAACATGTACGTTCGCTTCGAGTCGACGAACTGCGGTGACATCGTGGTGTACCGCAAGAATCGTACGACCTTCATTAACACACTCACGAATCAGCGATTCAAGATAACGAACGCCCTGCTCGTCCATGCCCGTCGTTGGTTCGTCTAATACCAGTAAGCTCGGGTTATCCAATAACGCTTGAGCAAACAGCACGCGTTGCTGCTCACCACCCGACAACTGTCCTATACGGCGGTCGCTACGTGTCGCCATACCAACGCGATCTAATTGTGCGAGTGCAAGATCCAATTGCTTAGATTTTCGACGCCAAAACAACGGGATTCGCGTTTGATTAAGCAGTACGAAGTCCATGACCGTCAAAGGTAAACTCGACTCAAAAGTCGCTTTTTGCGGAACGTAACCAATACTCGGCTTATCCGGCCAATGGATATTGATTTGACCAGAGAAAGGCGTAAGACCAAGCACAGAGCGGAGTAATGAAGTTTTACCACCGCCGTTTGGCCCCATGATCACATGACACTCACCCGCTTTAAGCTCGAGCGAGATATCATCAAGAATTACGTTGTTATCGTATTGCAGACCGAGTTTATTAATTGAGATTGATGGACCTAACATTATGCGTTCCCGCTTTTAGCTTGGTTCGCCGCCGCAAATTTCATGGCTTCGATTAACGTCTCTAGGTTCTTCTTCATCTCAACTTCTACTTTATCGTCTTCGTATTCGCCATGCGTCATGTGAGAGAAACGATAAAGCTGAACGCCTGTTTCCGCTTCAATCGTGTCAACAAAACGATTTGGCATGTTTAGCTCGTAGAACAGAACATCAATGCCTGATGCGCGGATCTTCTCGATCGTCTCTTGCAGCTGGCTAGCACTTGGTTCAACACCGTGTGCAGGCTCGATTACTGCCGCGACATCCACACCAAACTCTTGAAGGATGTAGCCATAAGCATTATGTGTAGTCGCGACCTTCATACCTGATGTATCGAGTTCGCCCAGTGACAGCATCGCGTCACGCTTCATAAAGCGGAATTGCTTAGCGTACTTACGCGCGTTCTTGCGATAAAACGCAGCGTTGTCTGGGTCGAGCTTAGACACTTCACTGGCGATGGTGTAAACCTTTTGAATCGTTGTCGAAAGCCCCACAAAGGTATGCGGGTTTACGGCACCTTGACCAACAGACTGACCAAGTGCAGGAAGTAGAGGCACTTCTTTGTTTGCTTCGATCACGACTAGATCATCACGTTGCGCTGCGGAAATCACTTTAAGCGCGAAATCATCGTGACCAATACCGTTTACTACGATTGCATCCATTTGGCTCAATCGCTTTAAATCATTTGGTTGTGGTAAGTAGTTATGTGGGTTGAAACCTGCGTCAACCAAAGGAAGGATGTTCACTTTGTCGCCTACTACTGCTTTTACGTAGCTGTAGTAAGGTTGAAGCGTGATACCAATCGTCAGCTTGTTGCTGTCGATCTTATATTCTTTTGCCAATGCATTGGGTGCCATGAACACCGCTAATAACGACATGAACAGAGTCATAATTCGCATAGTAATTCTCTTATTATTAGTGAGCATTTTTATAAGCCGGATTGTTTAATGAGAAGAAGCATCATGCAGCTCAACTTCTGATTCGTTCACGACCATTTTCCAACCCGTAGACTCTAGCGTGTGTTGGTCAAAAGTAGCGGGCTGTTTCGCTACACCGCCCAAGAAGATCCAGATTTCAGGAGAAACGCTGTTCGCATTTAAAATAAAGGAATCCGCAAAACCATGATCGGTAGGCGTAGCTTGTTCACTTGGAGTAGAAAAGTAATAACCACGCTCGTCCAGTACCCAAGCATGAGAACCTTTGCGCTTCCAACTCTGATCTTCTACAAACGGGGCAACCCATTCATCTTTAAGTGATGCAACACTCGGCCATTCACCATCTGAGTCCATGCGCAGGTCACGGATTTCTTCATGCGCTAAACGCAGCTCTGATAGCATCGCCAAGTTTTCTTGTTCAACATCAGTCACTAGAATTTGATGATCAAGCACTGCTTTAACGTGGGATTCAGCCTGATGAAATGGGATAGCAACCGTGGAAAAGCTCAGGATGAACACAATGATCAGCCCTACCCATTTGCCTTCTCTGCCGCCCGTGTCAGCACGTACACCTTGAATCATCATTTCTCGCTGATCTCAACAACGTCCACTTCAACAGGAAACTCGTGGCCTGAATCAAACACAAGGTAAAACTCAGTCTCAGGGTTTGGAAACTCAACGATAGAGCGTTTATCCGTCATCTCTTTTGCAATCAAGTTGTCTTCGTAGTCGTACATCTCAACCGCGTAATCAATAGCTTTACTGCCGTCTGAATAGCCCGCTTCGCAAGCCACAGTTTTGCCTTCAAACCAGCAGCTCATCAATGGAAAGTGTGCTTGTGCAGGTAATGCAGCGAAACCAAGTCCCAGAGCCAAGCAAGGAGTCATTAATGCGTTAAGTTTTGTTTTTATTGTCATGGTTCGTACCCTAGCCACAGTGCAAATTCTCAGTAGTAAACTGAGCGATAAAGGGCTCAAATGAGCCCTTAAGTTTTTTGGTTGCTTAATCAGGGATCGAGCCCCGACATCACAGATTATTGAAGCAGAGCTTCGAACGTTAGGTGAACGTTCGCACTTGCTTTGTCTGCCAGTGGGTTGTCAATCAACTCACCTTTGTAGTTCGCTTTCATTACGTAACGACCCGCGACGTCTGGAGTGAACGTGATTTCACCGTTCTCATCACTCACCACATCAATCTGCTCTTGGTGGTTGCGGTAAAGCGTACCTTCACGAGTAATCTCCGCTTTCACGTCTTTCTGGATTTCACCGTTGTAGAAGAACTGGAATGTTACAGGTTCGCCTTCAACGATGTCTGAAGGGTGAGTCACTGGCTTCATTTCAAGAAGCTTGCCTTCAATTTTGAACACTGAATCCGTTGGCTTACCTACCGTGATGTAGCTTTCTGCGCGAGTGAAACTGATTTGTGTTACCACGTCACGTGATTTTTCAGGAAGAACAGAGTCACGCTCAGCTTTGTTTGCTTTAATCCACTTCACCGTGTCACGGCGACCCGCTTTGTATTGCGTGTAGTAAGACGGCTGGTTGTTGATCGCCACTTTGTGTGTACCTTCTTCTTCAAAATAGAAATCAAAGATTGAACGACGCTTGCCACGAATCACAAAGTTAGGACGCTCGCTGCGACCATCAGGCATGATGACATGCGCATTTTCGCTGCCAGCAGGCTTATCAAAAACAAACGTACCGTGAGACGCAGTAACGTCGAACGTTAGCCAATCACCACCTTCTTTAGATACCGTGAAGTGAGATGGCAAAATCCAACGTGGGTGAGCTTGTGCCGTTGTCGTTGCTGCTAGGCCGAATACCATCACACCCGCTAGAGCAAGTGCTTTGATTTTTGTCTGTTTCATCATGTTCAATTCCATTATTTATAATTGTTAGCCGTGTCGCTCTATCTGAGCCTACGATGACCACTGTCTATTCTGTTCAGCTTGGTTTTAGTTCGTACTTACTAGTTACTGTTCGCACTTACTATTTAGCGATGTAGTTCAGGGCGATTACACCCGTCTCTTGCGTTGCTTTTAATTCGTAAGACGCGTTTGAATCTGTGAGTGATACTTTTTGGCGAAGGTAGTTACGGCCACCGTGTTCACGAACCACTTCAATATGAACCGTGTACTCGCCTTGTTCTAACGTTTCACCGCTGTCGCTCTTGCCATCCCAAACGAAACGGTACTGACCAGCAGGACGGGTTGCAGACGTTACAGCATCAACCAGTTCACGATCGTAACGGCCAACCTTTCTCCACCAGCTACGCAGATCCTTAAGCCATTCGTCTTTACCGACCCAAAGCTCGATGGTTTTCACGGACTTTCGTTCGCTGTTCTCTACCCATACCGCCACATAAGGACGCGCATACATAGAGGTATCGATTTTTGGAAGCTCAAAGCTGACATCAAGTTTTGCCGTATCAGGGATCACTTGTGCCATACCTAGGCTTGGCAAAAGAGATAAAGCAAGAAGCGCCTTGCTCCTGTTCATTTTTTTCATGTTTAACAACCTTTTAAATCCGTTTAACCTTAAGTTCGTTTTTCAATCCGATTCATCAATCGAATCAAGCGTTAAGGCACGGCGACAAAATAGATAACAAGTGAGATTGCAGACCCAAACACCGTCCATTTGATGGAAGTATTAAGCGTCTTTTTCTTAGGTAACAGTAAGCACACGCCAGTCAGCACAAAGAAGATCATCAGTAGCGCAGTGATATCGATAAACCATTTCCATACTTCACCGCTGTTACGACCTTTATGTAGATCGTTCAACAATGCGATAACGCCGTAATTCGTGGTTTCGACTTCTACAAATTCAGACGTAACGTCAACAAACACGGAAGCGTTGTAGCCTGGTCCTTTGAAGTCCATAGACACTTCACCGATGAGCAACTCACCGCCTTCAATCTCTGCGTAGATGTCCAAACCTGAAGGAACACCAGACAGATTGGCTTCTTCAAACAGAAACGTTTCAAAGGCTGTCTCGTCGGCTTTTAATCGCCCGTCTTGGATCGTGAACAAACTCGTAGGAAGCTCTAAAGTAGAGCGTTGAATATTGGGTTGGCTTGATTCAAATAACTCAGGTCTGTTCAAGGTGATACCTGTCACTGAGAAGAAAAGAACAACGAACAGAAGTGCCATTGAAATATAAACATGAAGTCGACGAGCCCATGATTGAACCGCCCTACTTTTTAACGACATACAAACCAATACCTATAAATTTTATGGCGACAATTTAGTTGATAATCATTCGTATTGGCATTCAATTTACATTGTTTACGTTTGCCGAGTGGCGTAAGGAAATTTACATAACATTACATGGGAAATAATCGAACTATATGCATATTCTTGCTAACGTGTACTTAAGGGATTTGATTCGTTCTGTTAGAGGTTGTCCATAACAGGATCAAAGCTAAAAAACCTCAATCTCAACATGCTTGATTGAGGTTGGTTTAAGATAACAGTTGTGGCTTTAAGGATAGAAAGTTGGGACTATTTGATCACTGGTTTGATGATAGCTAATTAAGCTTAAAAGGATTTGAAATGCGTATTATTGTTTTGGCTTTTGCTGCGCTAGTAACGGCGTGTACCAGCCAAATAGCCAGCACGGAAGAACATATTCAACAATACATCGGTTCAGACATAACCGATGTACAAGAACGTTATCTCACCGAACGGTCACGCCCTATCAGTTTTTGGGCATCTCGAAACTATGCTTGGATTGAAACCAAGAAGCCGTTAGACAATGGTTATACAGTGCATGCCTTTAAAAACCCTTATCGTGACTGCACCATTAATTGGGTTGTCGACACTAGCGGTGTGATTCAAAGTGCAACGCCTAGTGGGACAATGTGCGATCCTTAGTCAAACCAAACTGTAAAACTAGGTAAGCTCTAACTGAAAAATCAAAAAGGGTGTCACTTGAACCATCAAATGACACCCTTTTCTATTTGTTACTTTCTCTTGTCTTCTGTTGTGTTAACAGCAATTAGACATTGCCGTTATCACTCACTGTTCTTAACTGAGTCAGATATTTAATCCAACCTTTTGCTTCAGAAGAAGGTTCAATGTTGTTCGCACGTTTCGCTTGAGCGAGAGCATTATCAAGATTCTTTAGCTTGTACCATGAACGTACTTTCGCTAAAGCAACATCAGCTTGCTTGTTCTTGTCTTTCACTTTATCCAAAACAACCAGAGCTCGGTCGTAGTAACCTTGCTGAACCAATAGCTGAGCCACATTCCAATGATACTGAGTGTCTTTTTTAGACGCTAACGTCCACACTTCAATCGCATTGTCCCATTCTTTCGCTAGCTGCCAGTAGGTTGCTTGTTCAGCCAGAAGTTGAACATCGTTGTTCGCATCATCTAACTTAGCGATCTCTTGTGCTGCTCTCTCTGGAATGCCTCGTTTAGCATAAAGCTGAGCCAGTAATCTACGGTCTGAGTTTTTCAACTCAACACCTTGTAGATCAGCCAACGCTAGCGTGTTCAATGCATCACGATTACGTTCTAATCTTAGCTGAATACCAACAAGTTGACGCCACCAGTTATCTTTCTCTGGTTGAAGTTCAATGAGGCTTTCCAGTGTCGGAATAGACTGTTTCCACTGCTTTAACTGTAGCTGAGCACCCAATTTTAGCGATAAAGGTGATAGCTCTTGTTTTGAATTGAACTTGTCGCGATTACCAATAGCCACCAGTACTTTTGACCAGTTTTCAATTTGATATTCAGCTTGTGCAATTCGCATCCAAAGTGTGTCTTTCTTTTCCTTTTCTGGCGCAGTTTTTACTAACTCGTAATAGTGCGGAAGCGCTTTTTTAAACTGCTGATCGTTTAGTAATAGATCAGCAAGCATGCGTTTCGTTACCCAAGCCTGTTCATCCACCAGTAAATTACTGTCGACCGCATAAGTAAGCTGCTTAATTGCCGTGTCGGTTTTACCATCTTGCCAGTAAAACACACCAAGCATGCGAGCTACGTACGCTTTGTCGTAGCCTTTCGAAAGCTCCAATCCTGCAAGTACGTCAATCGCCTGTTTAACCTGTTCATCTTGAGCAAGCTTATGCGCCTTTTGAACACGAATAGCAGTATATTGGGTCAGCTCTTGCGCCTGTGTTGTAAGGGGCATTAACAACAAGCCCACTAATATCCATATCTGTTTCATCATTTTGCCAACTTAAACTCTAGTTTCACGGTTTGACCAACCTGAGCTATCGCTTTTCCATCGACAACTTTTGGTTGATATTTCCATTTTTTAAGTGCTCTCATCGCTTCACGTTCAAACATACGACGTGGGTTTGCGTCAGTGACTTGAATGTCAATTGGACGTCCCGTTTCATCGATAGTAAAAGACATAATCACATGGCCTTCAGCGCCGCGCTTCAGCGCTTTCGGCGGATAACGAGGTTCTACTCGATACAGAGGCATTGCCTGTTGGTTTGACCCAAAATCAGAAAATGTCGGTGCGTTAATCGCTAAGCCATCAACCGATGTATTCAAATCCAATGAAGGCAGTGAAGACATCGAATTCAGAGGCGTGACTTCAGCTTGTGACTGAGACGTTTGCGCTTCTGGTGGTGGCTCTGGCATTTCTGGTTTCTCAGGGACGGCACGTTGTCTTCTTTGAACTTCTTGTTCTTGTTCAACCATCACCATGTTGAAACTCAACGTCTCGCTATCATCTGGTGAACGTTGATGGCCATTATCGACCATCCAAGCCATGAAAGAAAATAGAGCCAGGCCCAATGCACCCGCCAGCGGTAAAGCAAGAAATAGGCGAATCATTTATGAAGATCCTCCAAGATCATCGCTTTTCAGCAGCAAGCGCAATGTTTTTAACACCCGCACCTTTAGCCGCGTCCATCACTTTAACAACCGTACCGTTGTAAGCGTGTTCATCCGCTTGAATAACCAAAGAAGCATCAGGTTGTTCTAGCAACAAGTGTTCTAACGTTGCTTGGACACGTTCAACATCTACGACACGTTTGTCGATAAAGATGTCGTTAGCAGAAGTAATCGCAACAAAGATGCCCGCATCCTTTTGGCTTACTACGTTAGAAGCTTGTGGGCGATTGACTTCAACCCCTGATTCACGAACAAATGAACTGGTCACAATAAAGAAAATAAGCATGATAAATACAATATCAAGCATCGAAGTAAGGTCTATTTGAGCCTCTTCGTTTTTTGAATGACGTCGACCGAGTCTCATCGTTGACTCCTTAAAGATTTTTCTAATTTCAATTCTAAGCGGTTACACACTTTCGCTAAACGAGCATGAACAAACATGCCCGCTAATGCAGCAACCATACCCGCCATGGTTGGCAGTGTTGCCAACGAGATACCTGAAGCCATCAATTTAGGGTCACTGCTTCCTTGAGTCGCCATCACATCAAAAACAGAGATCATACCGGTGACGGTACCTAACAAACCCAACATCGGACAAATAGCGACTAACAGCTTAATAAAGTTCAAGTTTTGGTAAAGTAAGATACTCGCTTGCCCTAACCAACCTTCGCGAATGGCTTTGGCATGCCAAGAAGAGTGATCTTCTCTTTCATGCCACTTAGTAATCCAAGCTTGGCGCTGCTTTGGAAAGTAGAACGCAAGATAAAGCACACGTTCTACCACAAGCACCCAATACACTAGGACGACAGCCGCTAGCCACCACAGAACGAAACCGCCCTGCTCCATAAAGCTTGATAAAGACAGCAGCCAGTCACTCGTTAACCAACTCGCTGGTAATAGAGAACCCGACAAAATATCCATTACGCAGCAGTCCCAACTGGTGAAACAACAGCGTTTGATTCAAAGGTCTTTTCAGCCTGCTCAGCAACAAGACCAATACCTTGCTTCTCAAGAATATTGCGAATGTTTTCTGCTTGAGTGCTAAGAATGTTGTGTGCCAGTAGAAGAGGCATTGCCGCAACCAGACCAAGTACCGTAGTTACAAGCGCCATCGAGATACCACCAGCCATAACTTTAGGGTCGCCATTACCAAACTGAGTGATCACTTGGAATGTTTCGATCATGCCGGTTACTGTACCTAAAAGGCCCAACATTGGTGCTAGTGCCGCCAATAGCTTAAGCATCGATAGACCTTTCTCTAGGTGAGTCTGCTCATCAACTACCGCTTCTAAAAGTCGCAACTCTAACGCTTCAACCGTTTGGTTTTGTTCCTTGTTGTACATCGCAAGAACACGACCTAGTGGGTTATCACCCGCTTGCTCAGGGTTCTTAAGTTGCGCGCGAATTTTCTGGCGTGCGATAGCAAGAGAGACACCACGAACTAATGCGATGATTAGACCAATAGCTAGTAGGCCAAGAATCACTTTACCAACCACACCACCCGCTTGTAGACGGTCAGTTAAACTTGGCGTAAGTGCTAATTGCTCTAGCATAAACCCGCGAGAAGGATCGACAACCACGTTAGATACTTCACCATTCGCTAACGAAGAAAGTGACGCTAACGTTGGACCATTTTGTGGTTGCTTAAGGTAAGCGATCGCATCTTCACGCTGAGTGTTCCAGCTAACATAGCCTTGCTCTGTCACAAGACCAATCGAACCTAGTCGGTAAGCGTCAACCTTGTTTGTATTGCCTTCACCATTAATGAATGCAATTTGAGATTTGCTAAGCTCAGAACTCGCTTGGATCTGTTCAACCATGCTCATCCACAAACCGGTCAGCTGTGGCATTGAAGGCAGTGATTTAGCATCAATGATTTGATCAACAGTTGCAGTGTGTTCAGCACGATCAACACTATTCACGGTTGAGCTAAGCTCTGCGCCGAGTTCTTTTGCGTTTTGACGAACGACACCGAACAGCTCGCCTAAGCTACCGGTTTCTAAACGCAGCTTCTCTTCAAAGCGAGCAAGCTTGTTTTCGTTATCACTGAACGTTTGAGTCAGAACATCTGTCGCACCTTGGATAGACGTACGCTTCGCTTCAAGCTGAGCTTTGATCGCTTTCAGTTCTTGTTCTGTCTTTTTGAAATCAGCTTCACGCACTACGTTGTGAGAAGCTTGAGTTCGACTCTCTGATTTTGCTTTATTAACTAGCTGAGCCGTCGTATCTGATGCAGAGAAAGCTGAAAATGAAAGTGATGTAATGCAAAGCAATGCTGCTAATGGCTTTAAGTTCATTACTTAACCTCCGCAACAGTTAAAGAAACAGGTAAAGTAATTAGGCTTGGCGCCGCTTGTTGGCTTGCAATGTCGTAAGCTTTATCTAGCTCAGATTTCATTGAAGAATCTAGCTCTTGCCACTGATTTTGTGTTTGATTCCAAGACCAATATTGGCTGCCATTTAGGTTACGAGCCACCAAAGAGATACGACCTAGGTGCAACACGTCAGCTTCAATCGTTCTGTCGTTGCTCAATGCAACGCGGCCTTGGTAAGCACCGAGCTTGATGCCGTAGTCCATCTCGATTTGGTAAGCTTCCAGGATACGACGATACTTCTCAGCATCACTCACATCAGCACGAGTCATCATTGCTTGTAGCTTTTCTACTCTTTCTAGACGCTGTTCTTTCTTAATCGGCACGTCTTTCTCTACCAACTGTTCAAGACCATCGATCATTTGATACATCAATGGCACAACACCTTGGCGTGTGTATTTGATTTCTTCGATCTGCTCTTCAATGCTTTGAGCTTCTTGGTTTTGGCTCTCAACTAATGCAGCAAGGTGATCGTGATAGATTTCTAGGTTTTTAACTTCTTCTTGCAGACGCTCAATCTCAGCTTGCAGCATTAAAGTCGCTTGTGAGCTTTTATCAATAACCTTTTGGCTCGAAGCCGACGCGTTATTGGTCTTGTTTTGAATTGATTGAGCTTGATCCAAGCTGTTTGCCATAGAAGACGTTGCAACCAAACTGATGGCAAGCGCTAGGCTAGTTTTTAAAAGATTCATAATTGTAGTCATTTACTATAGAAGAAGGTCAAATACATTTTATTGATAAATACTATTATTGATAAGCACTCTCATTATCATTAAAAGTCACTCGCATTACTAGGGATATTTTACTGAATAGCAGAATCACGAAAGGAGAAAGCCGAAACTTTCCCCTTAGTATTTAGGCTAACAATAGTACCCTATTAACAAATTAGTATTTTACCTGTAAAGTCGCCATGTAGTTACGGCCTTCGCCGATTACTACGTCTTCAGCAAATTGGTGGTTTGAAGATGTTGAACCGCCACCCGCTAGGTATTCTTTATCAAATACGTTCTCGACTGTTAGACGCGCTACGAAATCAAGAGAATCGTCGTACTTAAGCGTGTATGCAGCACCCATATCTACACGTGCGTAGCCGTCTTTCTTGAATGTGTTCGCGCTATCGCCGTAACGAGAACCTTCGTAGATAAGACCCAGGTTCACATCAACTTCGTTTGTTGCTGCATAGGTAGACCAAACGCTTGCTGCAAACTCAGGTACGTCTACTGGACGGTTACCTTCATATGTTTCATGGTTCGTGATTTCAGCATCTAAGTACATTGCAGAACCAGACATTGAGAAGCGCTCTGAAATAAAGCCTTGTGCGGCTAGCTCAGCACCACGGTGAACTTGTTCGCCACCTTGTGTCTTCGTCCAATCGCCTGATGAAGTGTCTTCTACATCCATTGAAATGTTTTCTTGGGTAATATCGAATACCGCACCAGAAACGAATAGACGTTCGTCCATCAGTTCCCACTTAGTACCGACTTCGTAAGACACGCCCGTTGCTGCGTCAAGAAGTTCGCCATCGTTGGTGTAGTTGCGGCTTCCGCTCGACACAACACCTTGTGGTTCGAAACTTTCAGAGTAAGAAGCGTAGATACTACCGTTTGATGCTGGGTGGTAAATCAGGCCAAGCTTAGGCGCTACATTTTCTTCTGCTACGCCATCACTTACTTTCCGGTCGAAACGAGCACCCGCAAGAACTTGCCATTCATCATTAATAGTAATCAAATCTTGGATGTAGAAGCCCCAAGTATCGTAAGTACTCATCTTACCTAGCGATGTTGGACCCACTGACGGCGCTGGTACTGTTGCATCTGGTACGTATTCAGCGCTGCTGAAGCGATCCATACCACGGTAATAGCTGTAGCCTAACCAGTTAGCACCGAATAATAGTTGGTGCTCTGTGCCCGCAAGATCAGCGGTTGTTGTTAGATCAACGTAAGCCGTTCTGAAACGCCATTTATCATGACGGTAGTTACCGCCTTGAGTCACGGTGCCCGTACCATCAGGATTCATATTTGAAAAGCTTGGGTAGCTTTCCATATCAATACGTTCGAAATCTTGGTAGTTGAAACCTGTTTTTAATGACCATGTATCAGTCAGGTTAGCAGCAATATCAAAACCAACGTTCTCAACATCATTCTCGATCTGTGACCACTGTGCATCCCAGATGTGCTTGTCGCTACCTACTCGGTTGCCGTCTAGCGTGTATAAAGCGCCAGAATCTACGCTACCTTCGTCGTTAGTTTTGTCGTAATGAACAGAAACTGTCACGTCTTCAGTTACATCGTAATCAACGAATACACCACCAACAAAACGTTCTGTTTGTGGTTCAGTTCCGTCACCATAAGTTCTCCAAGAGCCGTAGCTTTCTTTAGATAGAATCGCGCGACCACGTAGAGTTTCAGGGTCGTTCAAAGCGCCACTTACGTCTACCGTTGTACGAGAATGGTCATTAGAACCAATATCTTGGCTAACACTTACTTGCGTATCGTAAGTTGGCTTTTTGCTTACCATGTTGATCAAACCACCTGGTGCAGAAATACCGTAAAGAAGACCAGAAGGTCCTTTTAGTACTTCAACACGCTCTAGCAGTTCGATTGGTTGACGGTAGTGAGACCAATGTTGCTGGCCATTTTTAAGGAAGCCCGAAGAGCTTTCTACCGAGAAACCACGTAGAGAGAAACGTTCACGGTTACGGCTTGTACCGCCAGCACTTACACTCGCGTCATTCTTAAGCACGTCACCAAGCGTTGTTGCACGCTGTTCATCGATGATTTGCTCATCGATTACTGAAACTTGTCCCGGAGTCTCTAATTGAGTCGCCTCCATGCGCATTGCTGTTGTGTTCGTGTCGGCTTTATAACCGTAGTCACGACCTTCAACAACCATATGCTCGTCTGTTTTTACTGTTTCTGCCAATACTGCTGGTGAAGCTAATACTGCGCCGATCACTAAAGCCAATGGGCTCTTTGAAAACATGTCCTTTACTCCGCTTTTATTCTTTTAGACGAACACTTTGTTATTTATTCGATGTGTTCGCTGAACCGTTGCCGGTACCACTGAATTATTTCGGGAGTAAATATAAGTGATAACTATTACCATTTGCATTAAATTTACATTCTTTGCATTCGTAAAGTTTTGTAAAGGCCTGTCGGTGAGTCATATTTGAGGAGTTCAACAAAACCATTCAATACAAATAGTTAAGGCTCATGGACGTAAATCGACTGGTTATCTTCACCGAATTTTTTGAAACAACGGTATTTGTTCAGTCAATTGAAGACGAGAAGATTGATAAGAAAATCATCTCTTCTTATTTACTACCTTTGAAACGACAAATTTATGTATAAAACCCTCGATAGATGTAAATTAATAGTGAATTATTTTGTTTTTATTTGTTTAATTTACACAATTATCAGTGATTTTGATCACATCTATAATTCCAAACTCATTTTTTGTTTTTCGAATTGATTATCCGACTGCTAATCTCCTGCTCACTTTGAAAAGGTATCAAAGTTATAAATAATAAGGAGTGTTCTAAATGAATACCAAGAAACCTATGTCTCTGACTGGTCGAGTAATCCTCGGTATGGTCGTAGGTATATTAACGGGATTCGCCATTCAATCCCTTTTTGCAGACAACGGATTTGTTAACAACTACATCGTTAACGGACTCTTTGAAGTGGGCGGACAAATCTTTGTCGCCAGTTTAAAAATGCTTGTTGTGCCTCTAGTCTTCGTTTCACTAGTGTGCGGTACAAGTTCTCTTAAAGACTTATCAACTCTTGGCCGTATGGGTGGCAAAACGCTTGCACTTTATATCGGTACTACTGCCGTTGCCATCACTCTAGCATTAACTATCGGTAACCTGTTCCAACCTGGAGCTGGTGCGGATCTTACTGCTGCGAGCTCTTTCAAATCAGCGGATGCCCCTTCTCTGGGCCAAGTAATCATCGACATGTTCCCAACCAACCCTATTCAGGCGATGGCTGAGGGCAAAACGTTACAAGTTATCGTATTTGCAGTGTTGTTTGGTATCGCAATCAGTGCAGCGGGCAAACCCGGTGAACGTATCGCTGCAGTTTTCTCTGATCTAAACGAAGTGATCATGAAGCTAGTTGCGCTACTAATGAACCTTGCTCCTTACGGCGTATTCTTCTTGATGGCGAAACTGTTCTCTGGCCTTGGCTTAGGTGCAATTTGGAACCTAGCAGAATACTTCTTAGTGCTTGCTGGTACCCTGCTGTTGCATGGCTTGGTGACTTACAGTGCGATGCTTAAAGGATTCACAGGTCTTAGTCCGATTACGTTCCTACGTAAGATGGAAGATGCAATCATGTTTGCATTCTCAACAGCATCTTCGAACGCAACAATTCCAGTAACTATGGAAACGGCTAAGAACCGTATGGGCGTAGACAACAAAGTCGCTTCTTTCACAGTACCACTAGGTGCAACTGTGAACATGGACGGCACTGCAATCATGCAAGGTGTTGCGACGGCGTTTATCGCGCAAGCGTACAACATCGACCTTTCAATGGGTGATTACCTAATGGTTATCCTAACGGCGACACTGGCGTCTGTTGGTACTGCAGGTGTCCCTGGTGTTGGTCTTGTTATGCTAGCGATGGTATTGAACCAAGTTGGCCTGCCGCTTGAAGGTATTGCTCTAATCATGGGTGTTGACCGCCTTCTTGATATGATTCGTACCGCTGTAAACATCACAGGTGATAGTGCCGTATCTATCATCGTTGCTAAGTCTGAAGGCGCTCTAGACGAGTCTCGCTTCAACGACCCAGCAGCAGGTGAGAAAGAAGAAGAAGTTAAGCTAGCTCGCCAACAGGCATAATCTAGTTTCTCTGACGCTCTTGTCTTCAAGCTCAGGCGTAATTAATGGCTACGCCTAGCCCATACCAAAGCGCATAAAGAAAAACGCCACTGCAGATGCAGTGGCGTTTTTATTGGGTATCGCTTAAGTCAGTACTACTGAGTTGGGACAGTTATCAATTTAAGGTAATTATCAATAGGGAAAGCTAATCACCGATTGGGAACATCAAGTTCACTCTCAGCCCCCCACCTTCTCTATTCACAGCAGTTACATGTCCATTCATCACACCCATCGCTTCTTTAACAATCGCAAGGCCCAGACCGTAGCCACCAGACCGTTTGTCTCTTGCTGATTCAATACGAGTAAACGGGTCGAATATACCTGCAATCTTGTTATCAGGAATACCATCACCGTCATCTTCTACAGATATTACACTGTAACGTCTATCCATTACCTGTTCGTATGTCGTCACGACCACATGAGCGTTCTCACCCGCGTATTTAATGGCATTCCCGACCAAGTTACCAATGACTCGAAGCAGTAGCCTCTCATCAACGTTCACCATTGATATCGGCGTCTCTAGGGAACCAATCAAAGTTTGATTCGGTTTTAAATCGTTTTGCATCTGCGCGATCAACATTGAACAATAGTGCTCAAGGTGCATTAAACTTAACTTGGAGTCATAGCGAGAGGTTTCTAAGCGGCTAAATTCAAGTATCTCACCCACCAGCTTATTCATCTCTTCTGTTTCATTTTCCATTCGTTCTAGCAAACCAATGCTTTTATCATCAACCTTGCTGCGCAGCAGGTGTAGTGCGAGGTTTTGCCTTGCTAATGGTGTTCTTAACTCGTGTGAGACATCACGAATCAAACAACGTTGCTTTTCAGCCAGAGATTTAATCTCAAAGGTCATATAATCAAAATCGTGTGCAAGCTCGTTGAATTCACGCGTGGTGGAGTTCAACTCCGACACCACACTGACCGTGAAGTCACCTTGAGCCAGTCTGCGGCTCGCTTCTCTCAATCTATCCAACGGTTGCTGAAGGCTTTTGGCCATGATAATCGAGAACAGAGACAATACGACCAATGCAATCAATGCTTTAAGCATATAGGAATATGGCGCAAAAGATTTTGCGGGATGAAACTGGTGCGGTAGTTGGATAACCAGTGTTTTACCGTTATCCAGTGGTAGGCCGAAGATCGGCTTACTCACACGATCACTAAGTTGGTGATCTAACGTTCTTAAGTATTTGAGCTTAAATTCAAAATGTGGGTGCATGTGACGATGTGTGATCGGACGATTGTCTTTATCAATGACGAACAGATAATACTGCTGAGCATTACCCCAGTCCGCGAGTTCATCCATGTCCCCTTCTTCGATCAACACATTCGCTTGGTAAGCAAGGTCGAGCATTTCCGCTTTTACCGATTCTGGGACTTTAAGCAGCGCTTTCATCAAGGCTCTTTCAGCGACACCTTGCAGGATCAAAATACTCACCAAAATGACGGTCAGGTAACTGAACAGTTGGAAAGTGAGTCCGTCTTTACGCTTAGCAATAAAATCAGGGCAACGCAGCAGTTTTTTACTCATGCTCCGACCGACTCTAGGTAACTGTAACCTTTACCACGAACGGTTTTTATATGTTGTTTAGACAAACCTGCCTGAACGAGCTTTCTACGTATATTGCTGATATGCATATCTAAATTACGATCGAAGGGACACAATTCTTTCTTGAGTACATGGATTTGCAGATCAGATTTTGAGACGACAATACCGTCATTTTTGACCAAATAATCAAGCAAGTCTTTTTCAGTGCCAGTTAATGGCAAACGAGAGAGTTGTTCACACAAGCCGTGATTAGAGGAAGCTAAAGATTGTCTTTGGCGTTCAAAACCCACTCGGCGCAAGATCACCTTAATACGGGTTAAGAGTTCAGGAACATTGAAAGGTTTAGCGATGTACTGGTCGGCGCCTGCTTGGTAGCCATCGAGCATTGAGGCATCGTCGTTAAGCGCGGTTAGCATAAGAATGGGAGTAGCAAAACGCTGACAAATACGTCTTGCTACTTGAATGCCGCTTAGGTTCGGAAGCATTACATCGAGTAGAACCAAATCGACAGGGTGAGATTGAATAAACTCAAGCGCGGATTCACCGCAATGAACAGTATCAACGTGATACCCCTCATTTTCTAACACTTCACCCAGTAATTCACACAACTGAATATCATCATCAACAACTAAAACGCGAGACATTACACATACCGATAAATAAGAACTGTTTGCATTCTAATTATCGTTATTATTGATTTCAATTATAAAGTGCCCGATTTCCTCTATAGAAGAAAATCTTTTTCAATCGGTACAAATTTTGATGCAGAATCGATAAGATTTTGAGCAGTTAACCCGGGAACACCATACACTTCAACAGGCTTGCCAAAGCGCTCTTTGATTCGCTCTACAAGGATTTCGAAATCACCGTCTCCTGATACCAAAACAATCGTATCAACCGTCTCAGCAAGTTCTATCGCGTCTAACGCAATACCCACATCCCAATCGCCTTTTGCACTGCCATCTCGACGCTGAATAAACGGCTTTAACTTCACATTAAAGCCCACACCACGAAGGATATGATGAAATTGACGCTGCTTTGGATCTTGGCTTGAGATTGCGTAAGCATTAGCTGCAATAACGTTACGCCCTTCCGTGGCAACATACCAAAACTGGTTATAGTCGAAGTTAGAACGGTATTTGTCGCGCGTCGTGTAGTAAACGTTCTGAACGTCGACCAAAATTGCTATGTTTTCCATAAATTCATACCTTTAGATTTTCCGTATACCCTATTCTATTCAATTGTAAAATGCGAGTCGCTTTACTCAATAAAAATGAACCTGCCAGCTATCGTTAACGTAAATCTAATATCTTTAGCGTAAAGCTAAGTGTCTTTACGTAATCCTAACTATGCTTATTGTAAGTGGATTTGTTTTGAGCGTTTCTTAGGTGGTTCTGATCTTCACCTTCTTCTTTACGTAGCGTTCAAATCGTACTCAGGCTTAGAGTTTTTAAAGGGAGGTTGGCAATGCTGCACCGACAAACACACAATTCGATCGTAAGCATCGACACAACCAAAGCGATGCAAACTTTAAATCAACCATCAAACTCTGGTAGCTGGTTTAGTTTGCTTAAACTACTGACCATCAGCACGGTAATAATCATGAGCTTAACCATCAATTCAGTACTCGCCTACCCCGCTTATTCTCACTCAAAGCCTTTGCCACACCGCAGTGTGATTTATTTCGCTCCAAAGGAAGATTCAATCGTTAAAGAGTTTCTGAATGAAGTGTTGCTCAATAACTGTCAATTGGACGAACGAGATGTCGTCATTATGGTTATTGCTGAGAGTGGTTACACAGTCCCAACTTGGTTAGAAGAAGAGTTTAACTTAGAAGCAGTCACCAGTATTTACGAGATCCCGAAAGGATCACATACCGCTGTTTTGATTGGTAAAGACGGGAAAGAGAAGCACCGATGGAGTGGCAAAACAGATTGGAAACAGATCACCAATATCATTGACGAAATGCCGATGCGCCAACAAGAAATGCAGCGACAAGGCAGCCGCTGCAGTATTTGATTCTTGATGGACTCAGTAGTGGCTTAGAGATCCAATTAGAAGGTCAAACGATCAAGCTTGTTTGTTAAACCAAGCAAGTTTTTCATGGAGCTGAGCCACGCTGCCTACAACAATCAGCGCTGGGCTCTTTGCGACGCTCGCAAGGTCAGCTAAATCACGTAACCCACCTCTAAACACCTTTTGTTCTTGGCGTGTACCGTTTTCGATGATCGCAACTGGCATGTCAGCTCGCATACCATTATCGAGTAGATTCTTCTGAATGTTCGGACTCTCTTTCAAGCCCATGTAAAACACGATGGTATGGTTGTGCTGAGCAAGAGATTGCCAGTCAATATCTTCGCCATCTTTCTTCAAGTGACCTGTAATAAACTGCACGCTTTGTGCATGATCACGGTGCGTCAACGGAATGCCCGCATAAGCCGTTGCTCCGGCAGCAGCTGTGATGCCCGGAATCACTTCAAATCTCACGTCATTCTCAGCTAGCGTTTCACACTCTTCACCACCACGACCAAAGATAAACGAGTCACCACCTTTTAGGCGTACTACGTGCTTGTTCTCTTGCGCTTTGGTCACTAATAGTTGGTTGATCTGATCTTGCGGTACACAGTGATGATCAAGCTTTTTGCCCACATACAGCATTTCTGCTTCTGGATTAGCCATCGCCAAAATATCTTTTGATACCAAGCGGTCATAAACCAACACGTCTGCTTGTTGAATCACTCGTGCGGCTTTTAGCGTAAGTAAGTCTGGGTCGCCCGGACCTGCACCTACCAATGAAACAAATCCTTTGTTTACTTCTTTAACATTCGATGGCGATACTTCTGACATGCTTTGCTCCGAAAGTTAGCTTGTTATATTTCAAGCTTAATTCTGTATGACGATTCATCGTTGTATGAATCACCAATATCCCTACTTCTTAGACTATCAGTTGTTGCCATAAAACTTTACGATTAATTCTAATCAAGATAGAAGTTTATATAACAAAACAATCTATTACGTTGGAAAACCCTGACATTTGCACCATCATCAAGCACACATTGCTCGCCTTAGGTGCACGGTTATCAAAGTAGAGAGTGTTAAGATCAAAAAAGCCCCAAATCAACAGCTTGGGGCTTAACACACATTATTAGTTGCTCATTAACCTAGAACTATCTAATTACTTAGCGCCTAGAGAAGGAGCTGTTTTAGCATGAGTTAGGTATAGAGGAACACACGTCATTAATAGACCACCAACGATGTTACCTAGGATTGTTGGGATAAGGTTGAAGTTCAACCATGTCGCGATACCAAAATCAGCGCCAAGAATCATACCTAGTGGGAATAGGAACATGTTTACCACTGTGTGCTCAAATACGAGTGCGAAGAAGATGAAGATTGGGAACCACATCATTGCTACACGGCCAGATACTGTGCGTGCAGTCATGTTGCCAATCACACCTAGACATACCATAAGGTTACAGAAGATACCGCGTACGAAACACGTGATCCATCCGTCCATACCCATGTTTTCAAAACCTAGGCTACGACCTGTAGAAACAGCAATGAACTTTTGAGCAACAGCGTTTGGTTCTAAAGAGAAGTTACCCGTTAGTGATACTGCAACAAGGAAAGCAACAATCAAAGAACCGATAAGGTTACCAAGACCAACAATACCCCAACAACGTAGGATACGACCCCAAGTAATACCTGGGCGGTTGTCGAATTTCGCTAAAGGTGCAAGGCCGAATACGCCAGTTACTAGGTCATAACCCATTACACTTAGAATGACGAAGCCAACTGGGAACACAAGTGCGCCAACAAGGCCAATACCGGTTTGAACCATTGCTGTAATAGCAACAACAACCGCTAGAGAAAGGATGATACCAGCCATAGTGCTTCGAATCAGAAGATCGCGAGTACTTGTTTTCGTTTTCGCTTCACCCACATCAATCATCGTTTGAACGAATTCAGCTGGTTTGTAATCAGGAGACATAAGGTTGTCCTTAAAAAGTTTAAATTAAAAGTTAAAATTGGATAGGAAAAGGCTCTAGTTGCCGAGTTAAGGCAATATCGAGAACTAGAACCCTTGAACTATCAAATCTTACTCATCCGAAGATTAAGCAGAGATTTCTACAGCGCCTTTGGCAACACGAGCTTTGTACGCTTTCACGTTGAAGTTCTCGTCTTCCATGCACACACCTGTTGCTAGGTTAAAGCGTTGCTTCTTAAGTGGGCTTGCTACCCAAAGCTCTTCTTTGTGCTCAACAATCAAACCACGTGATAGCACGTTAGATTGGAAGTATGGGTCTGTGTTGCTAATCGCGAATACTTCTTCAGCCTCAGTTGGGCGGAATACAGCTACTTGCTCACCACCAACCAACGCACAAACACCTGTACCTGGGATAATGTCTTCGATCTTACAAACTTTGGTAAATGCCATGATGTCGTCTCCCCTTAAACAGATTCTACGTGAATGATGTCGCCCTGATGCTTTGAAGTAATGGCTTCAGGGTGTTTCTCAGTGAATGTCGCAGGACGGTGTTGTTCACGGCCATCATCAACAAACACAACGTTTTCATCACGGTCATCAGCATTGATGAAGTGTGCAAAGCGTTTAAGTTGAGCTTCATCGTTGATAGTGTCTGTCCACTCACAAGCAAAGTTATCTACTAGGCCAGCAATGTCAGTTTCAAGTTGGTCATTGATACCAAGCTTGTTGTCTACAATCACTTCACGTAGGTAATCAACACCACCTTCTAGGTTGTCCATCCATACCGAAGTACGTTGTAGCGGAGCAGCCGTGCGGATGTAGAACATCATGAAACGATCGATGTATTTGATCAGCGTTTCTTGGTCTAGGTCGCTTGCCAGTAAGTCTGCGTGGCGAGGCTTCATACCACCGTTACCACACACATACATGTTCCAACCAGCGTCTGTTGCGATAATACCTAAATCTTTACCTTGAGCTTCAGCACACTCACGAGTACAGCCCGACACACCGAACTTCATCTTATGAGGAGTACGGATGCCTTTGTATCGGTTCTCGATCATCACGCCTAGGCCAACTGAATCTTGAACGCCGTAGCGACACCAAGTCGAACCTACACATGTCTTAGCCATACGAAGTGCTTTTGCGTAAGCTTGACCCGTTTCGTAACCCGCAGCGATTAACTTCTTCCAGATAGCTGGTAAGTCATCTTTCTGAGCACCGAACAGGCCGATACGTTGTGCACCAGTGATCTTGGTGTACAGGTTGTATTCTGCAGCAACATCAGCAAGTACGCTTAGTGCTTGAGGTGTTACTTCACCACCCGCCATACGAGGGATTACAGAGTAAGTACCGTCTTTTTGCATGTTACCTAGGAAGTTGTCGTTGGTATCGTGCAGCTTCACTAATTCAGGCTTAAGGATGTGTTCACCCCAGCAAGAAGCAAGGATAGAACCTGCTAGAGGCTTACATACTTCACAGCCGTAGCCTTTACCGTATTTCTCTAATAGCTCATCGAACGTTTTGATTTCTTCGATGCGAATTAGGTGGAAAAGCTCTTGGCGAGAGTATGCAAAGTGCTCACACACGTCGTTCTTCACTTCAACACCAGCTTTAGCAAGTTCAGCGTTTAGTACTGAAGTCACTAGTGGAATACAACCACCACAACCAGTACCTGCGCCTGTTACTGCTTTGATATCACCGATTGTGTGGTGACCTTCAGCAACCGCTTGAGCGATCTTGCCTTTAGTCACATCGAAACAAGAACAGATAACAGCAGACTCAGGAAGAGAATCCGCGCCAAGTGTTGGCTTTTCAGCACCAGCATGAGCAGGAAGAATCAATGCATCTGGGTGTTCTGGTAGGTCGATTTCGTTCAGCATAAGCTGTAGAAGATCACCGTAGTCAGACGTGTCGCCAACCATTACTGCACCAAGCAGCTTCTTGTTGTCTTCAGAAACGATTAGACGCTTGTAAACTTCTTGTTCTTCGTTTTGGTAAACGTAGCTCTTACAGCCAGGAGTACGACCGTTCGCATCGCCGATAGAGCCTACTTTCACGCCCAAAAGCTTAAGCTTCGCAGACATGTCAGCACCTTCAAATGTGCTTTCGTTACCAACAACGTGGTCAACCGCTACCGTTGCCATTTTGTAACCAGGAGCCACTAGGCCGTAGAACGTTTGGTTCCAAGACGCACACTCACCGATTGCGTAGATGTCTTTGTCTGTCGTTTGACAGTGATCATTAATCTCGATACCGCCACGTGGTGCAATACCCAGCCCCATTTGACGAGCAAGTTTGTCTTGTGGGCGAATACCAGCAGAGAATACGATGAAATCAGTTTCTAGCTCTGTACCGTCTGCAAAGCGCATTACGTTACGAGCTTCAGTGCCTTCAGGAGCAATCTCAAGCGTGTTCTTACTTGTATGTACGTTAACGCCCATACGTTCGATTTTTTGACGAAGTTGGTTACCACCCGCTTGGTCAAGCTGCTCAGCCATTAGCTTTGGAGCAAACTCAACAACGTGCGTGGTTACACCAAGAGCTTTTAGTGCGCCTGCAGCTTCAAGACCAAGCAAACCACCACCAACAACCACACCAGATTTAGAATTCTTAGCGGTTGCTTCGATAGCTTTCAAGTCTTCGATTGTGCGGTAAACGAAACAGTCTTTACCTTCGTTACCTTTGATTGGCGGAACGAATGGGTATGAACCTGTAGCAAGGATTAGCTTGTCGTATTGAATTTCACGACCAGTACTTGAGTAAACTGTTTTCTTTTCACGGTTAACGTTAATAGCACGCTCACCGATCAGCATGTTGATGCCGTGTTTCTCGTAGAAGCCTTCTTTAACTAAAGAAAGTTCGTCCGCAGTATGGTGTGAAAAGTAAGAAGAAAGGTGTACACGATCATAGGCTACGCGAGGCTCTTCACAGAAGACTGTGATGTCCATGTTAGCAACGTCTGTCTTCTCGACTAAATCTTCGATATAGCGATGGCCGACCATCCCGTTACCGATTACGACTAGCTTCATCTTGCTCATAAGAATTCCTGAAGGTTATATATTTCTTAACTGAGCGAATAATGAATTATGAAAGAAAATGAAAATATGATGTAAATCAATTACGAAATCGAACTACCCTAAAGGGGTAGGACAAAAGAGGTAGATCTGCTGATTTATCATACGAAGTAAACGAATAACCGTAGGTTTAATAAGGTTTAGCGGGGTTTTATATACACTTTCGTGCAGTAAATAAGATGTTGTAAAGTTTCACAATAGGTTAGCAGCAACACAAGTAAATGACAATCATTTTCATTTGTGGTCATAATAAGTGTAATAACTCATGAAAGCGTTACAGGATCATGAGCAACTATGTATAAATATGAAGAATTTAATGACGCAAAAGACAGTCGCCCTTTTCCATTCCCCACTCATTCCACTCACAAACGGCGCAATTGGTTAACAGATGCTGTTGGTTGTTTAGCAAATGATAGGTTTACATAAGGAAAAGACCGGCACAAAAGTGATCTGATATAGCTTGTTCCTAGTGGTGCTACTGATTAGAGAGCATACGTGGAAGTTTGAACATAGCATGAGGGTTTAGAATTTCAGATAGCAAAAAGGCCAGCATTTCTGCTGGCCTTTCAACTTTGAATAGTGGAGGCGCCTCCCGGAGTCGAACCGAGGTCCACGGATTTGCAATCCGCTGCATAGCCACTCTGCCAAGGCGCCTTCAATAGTGTTTTAAGAGAACAACTCTTTTGATTAATACCAAGCGAGGTAATAATCAAATAGATGGTGCCCCGGGCCGGACTTGAACCGGCACAACGCGAACGTCGAGGGATTTTAAATCCCTTGTGTCTACCAATTCCACCACCAGGGCACGCAATTCTTTATTGCGATGCCGATTACTGAAAAGTAAAACACCATCTTAATGTCAAAATGAATCAACACTACAAAATTTGGAGCGATACATCGGGTTCGAACCGATGACCTCAACCTTGGCAAGGTTGCGCTCTACCAACTGAGCTAGTATCGCATTTTCATTCTTA
>NZ_JBFRNC010000027.1:0-230537 GCF_041470825.1 Vibrio sp. 10N.261.55.A10
GCTTTAACTGATCGGCATTAAGCCTAAGTGGCTGCTTTTTCGTTTAATAACTTTATAGCGGTTTAGCTGGCAAGCCGTTTAGTTCGCTAACTGATTAATTAGAAAGTTTAGCCTCGACTTGCCCAAGTGCGCGTTGGTACATAAACCAAGCACATGTACCGGCAAGCACATTACCCACCATGGCACCCCAGAACAGGCCTTCAATACCAGCAAGCTGCGAACCAATCCACAAGCAAGGCAAGAAGAAGGCGAACAGGCGCAGTGCTGATATCGTTAAGGCAGTATAAGACTTACCAAGCGCATTCGAGATAGAAACCATCAGCATACAGATACCCAACGGCCCTAAACTGATAGGAACGATAAGTAAGTGGTAGTTCAAAATGGTCGAGACTTCGTCTTCGCTGGTCATGAGATTTGCCAACCCGCCAGAGAACATCCAAGTTACCAGTGCGATCACCAATTGGAATCCTAATACAAACATCACGGCAATCTTCACAAGACTACGTATGTTCCCTAGGTTCTTTTCTCCCAACATTCGGCCAATCATAGGTGGCATCGACATAGTCAGAGCAAGCACTGCAACAATCGAAAAGAACTCAAAACGTGAACCTAGCGCCCAAGCTGCAACGGCTGCTGTGCCGTAGCCTGCAAGCAGTTTGGTGGCGAGCATCGAAGAGACTGGTGGCAGTAGCTGACTGATCATCGCAGGCCCCATGATGTTTCCTATAGAACGAATACTCTTGCCGATATCAAGATCGTGCCAGTCGAATGTCATCCAATGCTTCTTAGTTACCTTAGGAGCAACGATAAAGATACCCGCACCGAACGCCAAGATGGTCGCAATCGCGGCTCCGTTGATGCCCATGTCGAGCGTGAATATGAAAATCGGGTCCAATATCAAGTTGATGATGCTGGTCGCGATCATCATCGAACCGGGCAGCATGGTATTACCATTGGCACGACACACACTGTAGAAAAAGTAGAGCAGTGCGCCTGTCCAAGAGCTTACCAGCCAATAGATCCAGTAATAATCAATGATCGGCAGTACCGTCGGTGGTGCATCGAGGAGTTGTAAAATAGGACCACGCAACAGATAGATGATGACCGAGAACAGCGCGACACTCACACTGCCCATCGCAACGACTAATCCGCCGAGCTGTTTGGCATAGCGTATCTCGTTAGCCCCAATAGCTCTCGCGATCACAGCCGTTGTCGCGATGCCTAGTCCGACTTGAATCCCGATAATGATCATCTGAATTGGTAGCGTGAAGCCTTGAACCGCGAGCGGCAGTACGCCTAACTGGCCAATAAAAGCACTGTCTACAAGTTGGAAGCTCATCAGGGAGAGCACCCCAAACAGCATTGGCCATGTCATTGTATAGAGTTGTCGGCCAAGAGAAGGCGAGGGAGTTGCGGTCGTAGAATTCATAACACTCTTATCAGTCTTGAAGGTAGGTTTGTCGTAGTGACAATCCACTCAATGAAGAATTGCGTAAAGGATAACGTAACGTTAGCTCGATACCAATAAATGTCATTAAATCTATCGATATTACCTTTGCACAGTTTCATCGGTATGTGAGCATTGTGCAATGTAACTTTATGCGTTCGCTTATTGAAATTTAAGGTGTCGTATCTTGTTTCTGAGTTTTATATTAGCGGATTGGGTCTAAAGGTTTTCCATTCGACTATTTCTAATGTTTCGCTTTATCCCGATAACTTGGTGGCGTGACTCCAACCCAACCTTTGAATGCACGATTGAAATTACTCAAGTCGCTGTAACCCACTTGCCAACTGATGTCTTGAACAGAAAGGTTGGTCTCTTCAAGTAGCTGTTTTGCTTTAGCTTCCCGAACTTGTTCTTTGGCTTGTTTAAAGAGAATGTTTTTGCTCTTCAGGTTTCTCTGCAGCGTTCGTTTTGTCATGCCGAGCATGGTCGCAAACCACTCAATATTGAACCAAGGTAGAGTCGCATAGGTGTCTATTAATATCTCGACAGCGTGATGCCAATCTTGGGTACTATTTCGTTCTGAAATGGCACGATAATCATCGGGCAGCGGAATCGAGAACGCACCGTATTGCTGTTCAAACTGAATATCAGAATCAAAGAAATGCTTAGGTAATTTACGTGCGCTGTTGTGCTTAGAGACCAACTTGGCGTGTGATGGTTGCCAGCGATTGTCAATGAACTTACGGCATAGGCTAATCACGGTCAGGGCGCGAAACCATTCTGCTTGTTCAAAACCTGAGGTCGATGGGTCATAGCAACTTCGATGACACAGCCACCACAATCCATCGCTTTTTTCCGTCCATATGGTGACGTGATTACTTAAGGTCGATATTTCAGTAATCAAGCAGCGTACCGCTTGCTCGAGAGAAGTGCATTGTTCAATTTTTCGGTCTAGCTCAGGTGACAATTGCTCTAGAGAGGCCTTACGTCCAACCTCAATCCCTATCGAATAGCCAAACTTACGCTCAAGGCCATGAATGAAGCGAATCACGTCTTGTGTAGGAAGCCATTGATTGGATTGTGTCAGTTCAATGGGTAGACCGCACGCAACGGCGACGGTGCGCCAATCCAGTCTATGTTTGTCACAATACTGAATATATGGAGCAATGTTACTGGTCGAAGTGAGCAGTATGCTGGTGGTGTTCGATGATGCTTTCATTGTTTTGTGCCTACCATTAAATGTCATCAAGTGACCTAATTAAGTGTAGCGCATCTCCCTATACTTTTCCTAACCCAAACAGGAGAACAATTATGAAACTTAAACACATTGCCGTTCTAGTATCGTTAGCGACCCCATCATCATTTGCTCTTGCAGCAAACCCAGTTGAAGAAGCTCTGAAAGTTGAAGGTGCTCAAGTTACCTTGACCGTGAAAGAGGCGAGCACAGCATTTACCCCAAGTTTTACTGACTCAGCTCGTGAGTTATTCAATAACTTTCATTGGCAGATGGGCGGCGACCACAGCGTTTACTACAACATGCACATGAGTGAGTTTCTACCAACGGCACTGGCGGCTCCAAACGAAGAGTACAAGCCTTTAGTCAAAAATATCGACCCACGACTCGCTGCACTGAAAGTTGATACTGAAAGCAAAGGTCAGTTGACAATGGATGAGTACTTGGCGGATGAACAGTTCCGTACCCAAGGCTTTATGTTGATTCACAAAGGGGAGATCGTTTACGAAGCTTACCCAGGTATGAAGCCGACAGATACGCACGTTTGGGCATCTACAGCAAAAACGACGGTTGGCACAGTGATCGCAATGTTAGTGGAAGAGGGCAAAGTCGACCCTGAAAAAGAGATCGCTGAGTATGTTTCTGAATTGAAAGGAACGAACTGGGATGGCATCACAGTACACCAAGTTCTGAACATGTCGACCGCGCTAGACAATGAAGAGACATTAGAGTCTATCTTGAACCCAGACTCTGATGTGGTGCGTTTCTTTGCGGCATCGTTTAACTCACCTCGTGCAAAAACGGGTGAAATGGAAACTTGGATGGAAGTGGCTCAAGGTGCACAGAAACTGGAAGGTGAAAAAGCCGGTGACCATTTCCGTTACGCATCTATCAACACCATGGTGCTGACTAAGTTAGTTGAAAACGTTGAGAACAAAACTTGGACTCAAGTATTCGAAGATCGTGTTTGGTCAAAAGTGCACGCACGTCAACCAATGCAATTCAACTTGACGCCAGATGGCATGGCGATCGCGGTTGGCTTGGTTTCATCAACGGTAGAAGACATGGCTCGCTGGGGAACACTATTTACACCTAGCTGGAAAGCGGTGGCTGATGAGCCAGTGGTGTCACAAGCTGTGATTGATCGTATCCGCAACGGCGGTGATCCAAAAGCATTCGTAGGTACTAGCAAAGAGAGCAGTTCACTGCACGCATACAACGAAAAAGCAGACTACAACGCATACCAATTTGATTTCATTTTCAATGACGGTGCAATGTCGAAAAGTGGCAACCTAGGCCAATTTATTTACATCGATCCTGCACGTGACTTTGTGGGTGTGATGTTCTCAACCAACCCATACCACTCAGGTTTTGGTGAGAATAAAGGCCCTGCACTAATGCGTTCGGCAGCAAAACTACTTGCTGACAAGTAATCTATTTATTACCTAACAGGATGTTCCAGGCTTCAAGGAGGAAGCAAACGACTTTCGAGAGATATAATGAAAAAGTTTGCTCTATTAATCCCGTTGAGTTTAGGTCTAGCCCTTCCTGCACATGCCGATTCAGATTCCGAACGTGTTATCGATCCTGCTGATGTCACTAAAGTTTATACTCAAGCTGCATTGATGCTGAATGGTAGTTCAGATATCCAATTTCAAGGGCAAGTTTCTGGCGGTTTAGAAAACGGTCAGCAGTTTGCCCTACTGGCCGAAGGGACGTTTGTCGATGAAAGCAACACAGCGCTTCGCGATCCAGACAAATTCGGTACAGAGTACAGCAACTCTAGAATTCAGTACTTCCACGTCTTTGAAACAGGGACGAAAGCTACGCCTAAAGTGGGTCTTTCATTAGATTATATTAATACGCGCAACAGTATTAAAAATGACTTATTGTCGGTTGGCGGTGTTGTTGCGATTAATCCAGCTTATACCGGTGGATTCCTGGTATTTCCAAGAGCAGGACTGATGACTGGTAGTATGGAGATCCCTGGCGTCACTTCATCTAAAGATGATTTAACGGGATATTCGCTTGGTTTGATTACCGCGAAGCATCTCGGTGACTCTGGCGCTTATGTGTCTTTGGTTCCTGAGTGGCAAGATCTTTCTGGTGATGATATCGACATGCAAAACTTCTCATTTAAAACATCGTTAAATGTGCCGATGAACACTGCAAGAACTTGGTGGTTGAATACGCGCTATGACATTACCAAAGCGGATGTTGATGTGAAAGGTGTGCCAATGCCGAATGGTTGGCAAACCGAGGCTTGGGTTGGTGTGAGATACTACTTCTAGCGCTCTAGCCAGCTAATTTGCAAAGAACCTAGAAAAGCCAGTCAACGTGACTGGCTTTTGTCGTTAAGGTACCGCGTGAAGCGTTACTTATTTACTTATTTACTTATTTATTAACAACGTTACCTAGCTTCAACCACGTATCGATAACCGTATCCGGGTTTAGTGAAACAGAGCTGATGCCTTGCTCCATTAACCACTCTGCTAGGTCGTCATGGTCAGATGGGCCTTGGCCACAAATACCCACGTATTTACCCGCTTTGGTTGCCGCATCGATCGCCATTTTCAGCATTGCTTTCACGGCTGGGTTACGCTCATCGAAGAGGTGTGCCACATCGCCTGAATCTCGGTCGAGGCCAAGTGTCAGTTGCGTCATGTCGTTTGAGCCGATAGAGAAGCCATCGAAGTACTTCAAGAACTCATCAGCCAAGATTGCGTTCGATGGTAGCTCACACATCATGATCACTTTCAGACCTTGGTCGCCACGGCGAAGGTCGAATTTAGCCAGAATGTCGATAACCGATGCCGCTTCGCTTGGAGTACGAACGAATGGGATCATGATTTCAACGTTCTTAAGGCCCATTTCGTTGCGAACGCGTTTGATCGCTTGAGTTTCTAGCTCGAAACAGTCTTCGAATACTGGTGAGATGTAACGAGATGCACCACGGAAGCCCAGCATTGGGTTCTCTTCATGCGGTTCAAACGTTTTACCGCCGACTAGGTTGCTGTACTCGTTCGACTTAAAGTCAGACATACGTACGATCACACGCTTAGGCCAGAATGCAGAAGCGATAGTCGCGATGCCTTCTGTTAATTTGCTTACGTAGAAATCGATAGGATCTTTGTAGCCACGAATACGTTCGTTGATTTCCGCTTTTAGCTCATCCGTTTGTGCATCGAAGTTAAGCTGCGCTTTCGGGTGAATACCGATCATCTTGTTGATGATGAATTCTAGACGAGCAAGGCCAACACCTTCGTTCGGGATTTGTGCAAAGTCGAAGGCACGATCTGGGTTACCCACGTTCATCATTACTTTGGTTGGTAGCATTGGTAGCTCATCAACCTCAGAACGTTTGATTTCAAAATCGAGTTCGCCGTTGTAAACGTAGCCTGTTTCGCCTTCTGAACATGACACTGTCACGGTATCGCCATCGTTTAGGCTGCTTGTTGCTGTACCACAACCAACAATCGCTGGGATACCAAGCTCGCGAGCAATGATCGCAGCGTGACAAGTACGGCCACCACGGTTAGTCACAATCGCAGACGCTTTCTTCATCACAGGTTCCCAGTCTGGGTCTGTCATGTCAGTTACCAGCACGTCGCCTTCTTGAACCAGTGACATTTGGTCTAGAGAATCAACCAAGCGAACAGGGCCAGAGCCGATACGCTGACCGATAGCGCGGCCTTCAACCAAGACATCCGCCTTATTGTTTAGCTCGTAACGCTCGATAACGTTTTGATCGCTTTGAGAACATACGGTTTCTGGGCGAGCCTGAACGATGTAAAGCTTGCCGTCGATGCCATCTTTCGCCCACTCAATGTCCATTGGACGTTGGTAGTGCTTCTCGATGATCATCGCTTGTTTTGCTAGCTCTTTGATCTCTTCATCGTTGAGTGAGAACTCGTTACGCTCTTGAGTGTCGGTGTCGATGATATCGACTTGCTTGCCGATTTCTTGATTGGTCGAGTAGATCATCTTGATCAACTTAGAACCAAACGTCTTTTTAACGATTGGGTAGTGACCCGCTTCTAACATTGGCTTGTGCACGTAGAACTCATCTGGGTTCACTGCGCCCTGTACAACCATTTCGCCAAGACCCCAAGAAGAAGTGATGAACACGACTTGGTCGAAGCCTGACTCAGTATCAAGCGTAAACATCACACCTGAAGAGGCTTTGTCTGAGCGAACCATGCGCTGGATACCCGCAGACAATGAAATGCCACGGTGGTCAAAGCCTTGGTGTACACGGTAAGAGATAGCGCGGTCGTTAAACAGTGACGCGTAAACGTGCTTGGTTGCTTCGAGTACCGCGTCGATGCCTTTCACGTTAAGGAAGGTTTCTTGCTGGCCTGCGAATGAAGCATCTGGAAGGTCTTCTGCGGTTGCAGATGAACGCACAGCTACAGACAATTCTTCGTTGTCTTCGATTAGCTCGCGGTAGTTATCACGGATGTCTTGCTCTAGTGATTCTGGGAAGGGTGCGTCTAGAACCCATTGTCGAATCGTTGCACCTGTCTTACGCAGTGCGTCAACGTCTTCAACATCAAGTTCATCAAGTAGTTGGTGGATGCGCTCATCAAGACCTTTGTAGTCAAGAAAGTCGTTAAACGCATAAGAGGTGGTAGCAAAACCATTAGGTACAGAAACACCAGCATTGGACAGGTTAGAAACCATCTCGCCCAGTGAGGCGTTCTTACCGCCGACTTTGTCGACATCTTCCATGGATAGGCCATTGAACCATAGGGTATTATTTTGCATTTATTTCTCCAGAAACATAGCAAGCATTGTAGGGATTTAAAGGCAAACGATTACGTGTTAGTTTAAAAAAATGTAAATTATTTTCTAAAGCTGTGGGGGACGTAATAGTCAGCAGGGTTTTATTATCTATATTATGGTTACCATCCTACTCAAAATAATTTTAAACATTAAATAAAAAATGCAAATTGATATTCAAAGTCGTGATGTATTCTATGTTTCTGATGGAACGGCCATAACATGTGAGACTTTAGGGCATGTTGTTCTAGGTCAATTCCCTTTTAAAGCCAATGAAAAAACCTTTCCGTTTGTGGAAAGTGAGGACAAACTTTCTGATTTATTAAAAGAGATTGAAATTTCGTATCGTGATACCGGATTAGAACCGCTAGTGTTCTTTTCGATTGTGATACCTGAGATCAAAACCAAATTGCTAGAAGCGCCCGCGCACTGTTATGACGTGTTAGAGAGCATCGTGCAGAAAGTACAGGATGACATTCAGATGGCGCCTGTTCCTAAGTTGCAGCGCTCACGCAGTGTAAACAAGGACTCGGTGAAGTATTTCGACCGTATTGCTGCGATTGAGTACACGCTCGCGCATGATGATGGCATCACGCTAAAAGGGCTGGAAGAAGCCGACATCATCTTGTTGGGTGTTTCTCGAAGTGGCAAAACACCAACAAGTTTGTATATGGCGATGCAGTTTGGCTTACGCGTAGCAAACTACCCATTTATCCACGATGACTTGGCACGCTTAAAGCTGTTGCCAGAGTTTGAGATCTACCGACATAAGCTGTTTGGTTTGACCATTGATGCAGAAAGGCTCACTGAAATTCGTGAGAACCGCTTAGCAGGCAGCGAATACGCCAGTGACTCACAATGTTTGTATGAATTGCAAACGGTAGAGGCGATGTTCCGTCGAGAAGCGATACCTTACATCAACACCTCTTCACTATCGGTTGAAGAAATTTCGACACGAATCTTGGAGCGAACAGGTTTGAGAAGGCGTCTGCTGTAAGACAAAGCCTTAGAGAAATAGAATGGCCAGATAAAAGAAAATCGAAGCTCGCAGTTTACACCTGAGAGCTTCGATTTTTTGTTTGTGCTCGTTGTAGTCGCTTGCGAGTCAGAGCTTGTTTTCTTAATCAGAGCTTGCTTTCTTAATCGAGATAGCTTTCTAGCGAAGTAAAGACAGCTTTAGCGTTTCGCTTTTCTTTTCTAACCAGCGTTCAACTGCTGGTGGCCAACTGATGCTTGGTTCTACGCAAAAGCCACGAAGCATCGAGAAATACACCGCTTGATCGATTAGAGGCAGTGATGACTCACCATTCTCTAGATCCAGTAAGAGTTCGGCATCTTTCAGTAATGGGTTAATCAGTTGAACGAACTGAGGCGTCTTTTCTAACAGTTCTTCAAAGTTAAAACCTTCGGTCTCTTTACTGGCACGCCAAGCTTCTTTGGCTCCAGAAGAGCGATATTCAGCCAAGTCGAGGTTCCACCAACGTGGGCGTCCAATCTGTTGAGTAAGAGGGAATGCGCGAGTTTGGAACACAGTCACTTGCTCAGATGGCACACGCTGTTCATCGCTTGATTTCAAGTCCATGAAGTACGCGATGATATCTAGGCTCTCTGCCATGATAGAGCCATCGTCTTTTTGTAAGACGGGTACCATCTTTTTACCGATCAGATCGATAAGGGTTTGGGCATCATCATAATCGACAGAAACAAGCTCAATGTTCAAGCCTAGCGATTGAGCAATGTAGGAGACTCTTGCACAGAAAGGGCAGTGATCGTAAATGTAAAGCTTCATAGCTTCCCTCATTCGGGTCATTCTTAGTATAAGATGATGCTAATGTACCAGAAACTTTCGCAGACAATAAGACTTTGTTAACAAGAACTATTCACTGCGATTAAGTGCACGGGAATATCAAGAGAACGATGAGAATAAGCACCTAGTGTAGAAACTCGTTGCCTAATTCTATTGTCAGTTGAGTGCGGTTTTATTGTAACGAGTAAGCTAATGAGAAAGCTGGTGGGTAAATGACGGGCATAAAAAAGGCTCTGGCTGCTTACTCTAATGCAGAAGAGTGAAGTCAGCCAAAGCCTCAATTTTGTTACCTTTAGTAGAGTGACTACTAAAAGGGCAGAGTGGTTAAACTATGCTTTTTTAAGATCTTGCGCTGGGTAAGTAAGCGTCATTGCGCCTTCTACCGTTGTAACGTGAACGTAGCCGCCACCAGCACTTAGGCCAGTTACTACCATTTCACCTAGTTCAACACCTTTTGTTGCTACAACGCGATCATCAACTGAAAACACTTTACACACCTTCAATAAATTAAATAAATACGATAGATATCGAACGCGGATTTAAACAGATGGGACCTCAATCAACTAATCCGGTTATTTGTCGTAAAGATTAAATTCAGTTATGTATAAATAATTATGTATTAAAAATCAGTTTGTTAACTTACGCTGTGACGTTATTTATCCGCTGGATACACTACACCAACTTGTTGGCGCATCTCTGTAATTAACTTCGCAACCGTTAAAGCGCGCAGTTGGGCCTGCGCTTGTGTTGCGTTGTCGCCAGCAATGCAGCTAGCAAAGGCCTGCGCTTCGTAACTCATGGAGTTTTCGCTTTGTGCTTGAGTAAGGTTTTCTACCGTGCCATCGCGGTAGCGGATCTTAACGTCAGTACATTCAGCGATGTGATCGATGATGATTGCCCCTAATTCACCTTGGATCTCGCTTGGCGCATAAGAGTCGCTGACTTTGGAGTGCGCAAGGGTCACATCAAACTCAGGGTATTGGAAGATCGCACAGCCATGAGCATCGACACCTGAATCAAGTAGCTTTGCAGAAGCCTGTGCGTTTTCAGGTTTGCCAAATAGCGCGACTGTCGCGGCAACACAGTAAAAGCCAATATCGACCAATGAGCCGTTAGAAAAAGCTGGGTTGAAGGTATTTGGGTTCTCGCCGTTTAGGTATTTTTGGTAGCGCGATGAATACTGGCAGTAGTTGATGTGTGCTTTATGTACCTTGCCAATCTTTTCTAACCCAAGTTGAACTTGCTTAAAGTTCGGTAGGAATTGAGATTTATACGCCTCAAACAGCACCACACCGTTTTTCTCAGCGACTTCGAACATGCGTGTTGCTTCATCAATATTTGATGCAACCGGCTTTTCACAGATAACATGCTTGCCGTGTTCCATCATGAAGATAGATTGCTCGCAATGCAGTGAGTTAGGGGAAGCGATGTACACGGCTTCTACAGTGTTGTCATTGGCCAATGCGTCGAGTGAGTCATACGTGGTTTCAACGTCAAATTCTTGGGCGAACTGTGCCGCGCTGTCTAGATTTCGAGAGTAAACCGCAGCAAGTTGCATCGATTGAGATTCGTGCGCAGCTTGAACAAACTTTTGTGTAATCCAATTGGTTCCAATTACAGCAAACTTAATCATATAGGTATCCAGTCGTTAGTATATTGATTCTGCAGAGATAGTAGCACTCAACGGCTGGCAATGTGCCTGAGATTTACGGAACAATTTCCCTAAACATAGTGCCTAATATTAATGTTCAGCCTTCACAGAGCGTCTGAGTTGACCAGTGTAACGGTGCACAACTAAGCCATTTTTGCTAAGGTGTTATTGAATTCAAACAAGGTGATGATATGCAAATCCGGACGGCCAAGGTAACTGATATTAACGCGATCTTAGCGCTCTCTGAGCAGATAAACCGTCAACATCATCTTGGTGCGCCTATGGTATTTGCACCAGCGTCACAAGGCTTGGCCGACAGTGAAGAGTATTGGTTAGGTTTGATGCTTGACCCACTTGGCGCTTTCTTGGTTGCAGTAGACGACAAGCAAGTCGTTGGCTTTTTAGCGGGTAAGGTAACGCAGAACAAAGGCGTCAGTTTTATTCAGCCGCACAAGGTGGCAAGGGTCAATACGATTGTGGTGAACGATCAGGTTCAGAGCAAAGGTGCTGGTCGAGCGTTAATGAAGTCTTTTAATCAATGGGCGCAGGCGAGAGGAGCGATAGAACTTAGGTTGGAGGTAATGGAGTTTAACCAACAAGCTCAGGGTTTCTATGAGTCGTTAGGAATGGAAACTCAGTCACGAACCATGTCCATGCGTTTTGAGGAGATCTAAAGGTGCGTCTGTTTCTGCCTTTATCACTGTGTTTACTGTTTGTGGCTTCGAACGCGAATGCTGAGCAAGTCGTGGTCGAGAAAATAGTCTCTGACGCGACCGCTATCGAAACCATCGTATTCGAGTCTGCACCGGCTCATTCTCAACGTGTCTCAACGTCTTCATCTAACTCAACCTCTTCCACGAGCTCAAACTCCGAGCATGTGATTATTGTGGATGATGTTCTTAACAGTAGCCCTGATGAAAAGGTAGCTCAGCTTTCTCAAGGGTCATCGAAACGTCCACCTCAAAGTTCCTCTCGACAGTTTTACAACGTACCGGATAGCGCATCTGAGATAGATTCGCTGTCGCAAGTGGTTACGTTAGTTAAAGTCGATAAATCGAAACGTAGGATGTATCTGCTAAAAGGTGAAGAGGTGATTCAGGAGTTTCGTATTGCGCTAGGCAAACAACCGAAAGGGCATAAACGCTTTGAAGGGGACAACCGAACGCCGGAAGGGGAATACCAGCTCGATTATGTGATGGAAGAGTCGGACTTTTATCGCTCAGTACATATTAACTATCCGCAACCTTCGGATATGCAATGGGCAGAGCAAAATGATGTAGATCCTGGAGGAAACATCAAAATCCATGGCATCAAAAACGGCGAGCGTCGTTCGCCGAGCTTTATTCAAAGTTTTGATTGGACGGATGGCTGTATCGCGTTAACCAATCAAGATATGGATGAGTTTCTCCAACTTGTAAAAATGGGTACCCCTATCCATATCGAATGGTAGTCATTGGTACCCAGTTTTCTTAATCACTTTCCGCAGTCAATTAGCGCAATCAATTAGCGAAACCAATTCGTAAAAGCAACGTCCAAACTTAACCGCTAAAGCCAGTTACAGTATGACTCGACCTGCACTGAATATTGCAATCACAATCAGCAATGCAATGGTGACTGGCTTGAACTTCGCTCCACCAAATCTTTCGAACAGTTTAGAACCCACATAACCGCCAAACATGCTGCTTGGTAGAAGCGCGAGAGTCAGCCAAACTACATCGTGGTCGACTAACCCAGCGGTAGATGCCGAAACAAACGCAGTGGAATCAGCCAATATAAAGAAGGCTATCAGGCCTGCTCTGGCAATGTGCGGAGCGACTGGGCTTGCTAATGCATGAGTGCCAATTGGAGGCCCTGACATCGAAGCCGCGCCGTTCATTACACCCGCAAGGCTTCCTAGAATATAGGGAGTAAATCTAGGTTCGCTTTTGTACTGGAAACCTTTGTAGATCATAAGTGCAGACGCAAAAATGAAGGCACTGATGATCAAGATGATCGTGTCTTGGCTAACGGATTTAAGCAGAAGTAAGCCGACTGGTGTGAAGGCAAAACAAGGGATAAATACCTTTAAAACCCAGCGCCAGTTAACATGCTTTCGAACTTTAGGCAGTAATTGAACATTGCCTAGGAGATCGATCAACATGAAGACGGGAACCAGTTCGATAACAGGCACGAATAACGCACTTAATGGCAATGCCACTAAGGTGAAACCGAAACCTGAGAAGCCACGAACAATAGCGGCGAAAATGAAGATTGCACCCAAAATTGGGAAGGTTGGACTAAAAATGAGATCCATAAATTAAGTAACCAATGAAGCTGTCTGTATAGAGCGAGCTAATGAAACCAAGTGAGTAGCGGAATGTACTCCTACTCACTTGTGTTTGCTACCTAATTTTAAGGTTTCCCGAGAGTTAATTTTAAAGTCTCTCGGGGTTGTTTTTGCGGTATTTGTTTGGTCAATTTATAGAGGTAAATTGATTCGGAAAATCAGTGAATACGGCATCTACTTTTGAGATGAATTTGAAGTGAGAGGGATCGTTTACTGTGTAGCACCATGTTTGGATGTTTGCTTCACTGAGTGTATCAAGATCGCTCTGATTCACATGCTCGTAGTTCATGTGACAGCTGAACGCTTTAACCTCGTCAATCAACATCAAGTCGGCTTGAGTCAGTTGCTCAGTGAGCACACCAACTCGGTATCTCGGCAGGTGACGAGCCATTTCAGAAACGACTTGATGGCTGAAACTTGAAAGCAGCACTCTGTCGGTGTCTAGATTTGAACGAATTAACTCGGTATGCAGCAAATCAACGACATGAGGCGCTTGATGTCGACTGTCGACTTTGATTTCTAAATTGACGCTAAGGTCATGTTGCTCAACAAGCGCGAGCAACTCTTCCAACGTCAATATTCTTTCACCAGCGAACTGCTCAGACTTCCAACTGCCAAAATCGAGCTGACGCAGTTCTGCAAGGGTGTGTTCGTCGACACGACCCTTGCCATCACTACAGCGCTCAAGGGTGTGGTCGTGACAAACCACAAGTTGATCATCCTGAGTTGGCTGAATATCTACTTCAATCCATTTCAAGCCGAGTTTAGCGGCTTGTTCAATGCTTGCTTTGGTATTTTCTGGGTGAGTACCTGCTACACCCCGATGACCTACGATGATAGACGACATAATTAATCCTTCTTAAAGACGCACCGTAAAAACGCATTAAATATCAGTGTACTCGATTAAGCGAGAGCCGTCGTTATGCTTGTCGCCTCTTCGCGTGACTCTTGTGAAGTAAAGTTATTCGGCTGAATACGCTTCCCACGACTGTCAAAAATATGCAGGTTGGATTTATCAATGCTTAATCCGAGCGGCAGTACTTGGCATAGTGTCGTTTCAGGCGTGACGGCGATAAAGGGTTGGTCGTTCACAAGGCCATGAACCAATTGATTCGGCCCCAACGGCTCAACCACACTGATACGCAGTTCGAGAGGCAAGGTGTTCATCTTTAATTCGGAACAAACCTCAGAGTGTTCAGGGCGAATGCCAAGCGTGATAGTCGCGTCCTTAACGTGCGCGTACTCTGGCAGATACATTTGTTGCTCGCCGATTTCAAGATAGCCATCATCGAGCGTGGCAGTTAAGAAGTTCATCGCGGGGCTACCAATGAAGCTTGCCACAAAGGTACTGGCAGGCTGGTGGTAGACTTCTCTTGGTGTGCCGACTTGTTCTATTTGGCCTTTGTTGAGAACTACGATTCTATCTGCCAGTGTCATGGCTTCGACTTGGTCATGAGTCACGTAAACACTGGTTACCCCTAGCTCGCGTTGTAGCTTTTTGATTTCTAATCTCATGTGAGCGCGCAATGAGGCATCTAGGTTAGACAAAGGCTCATCAAACAAGAACAGTTGAGGGTCGCGAACGATCGCTCGCCCCATAGCAACACGCTGGCGCTGACCACCCGAAAGCTTGGCTGGCTTGCGATCTAGGTATTCTTCGATCTTTAGTGTCTTGGCGACTTTCTCAATCTTCTCTTCAATTACGTGTTGGCTGACACCTCGGTTCTTTAAACCATAAGCGAGGTTTTTGTATACCGTCATGTGAGGGTAGAGTGCGTAATTTTGAAAGACCATTGCGATATCTCGTTGAGCTGGCTTTTCGTTATCAACACGGCGGCCACTTAAGTGAATCTCTCCGCCAGAGATACTTTCCAGCCCCGCTATTGAACGTAGGATAGAAGACTTGCCGCAACCCGATGGGCCAACCAACACAAGAAATTCACCCTTTTCGATATCAAGCGAGACATCTTTCACTGCACGATGACCGTTCTCATAAGTCTTTACCAAGTTTTTGATGCCTAACATGGTAGGTGCTTTGTGCGTATGGTTGTGAGTGGCTTGGGTGTGCCCTAACGTTTGTTTTAACTTTGGCATCGGGGTGTCCTCTGTATTTTTGTGGATAGCTTGGTGAGAAGGCAGGTGAGACATCTTGTACTCAGCGAGTGATTGAATGCGGTTATCGTTCATTTGAGTTGTGTCGTTATTATTTTTCACTTTCTACTAGCCCTTTTACAAACCAACGCTGAAATACAACCACTACTAAAACGGGTGGCAACATAGCTAAAATCACCATGGCAAAAACATAGTCGTAGCGCGGTAAACTGGTTTCATTGATGTTGTTGAGTACTTGTTTGATGCCCATCACGATGGTGTTGTAGCCTTCGTCCGTGGTCATCATGATTGGCCACAGATATTGGTTCCAACCCACCACAAACATGATGATGAAGATTGCGGCAATCATGGTTTTAGACAGTGGCAATAAGATGTCGACAAAGAATCGAAATGGACCTGCGTTATCTAGCTGAGCGGCTTCTAACAATTCATCGGGGATGGTTTTGAAGAACTGCCTAAAAAAGAACGTCGCGGTGGCTGAGGCGATCAAAGGCAGAATTAAACCTGTGTAGCTATTAAGAAGCCCAAGCCCAGCGACAACCTCATAGGAAGGGATAATGCGCACTTCTAATGGCAGCAAAAGCGTCACGAAGATCAACCAGAACCAAGCTGTAGCATAAGGCAGTCTGAAGTAGACCAAAGCATACGCGGCCATCATTGAAATGATGATCTTACCGATCGCAAAACCTAGCCCCATGATCATTGAGTTGGCGATCATTTTGCTGGCGGTGACTTCGCCACTGAAGCCCATGCTTTTGTTCCAAGCTTCGCTATAAATGGCCGTAAAGTTATCGCCTGGAAGCCATTGCAGGCCTTCGCTGACAATGGTGTTTGGGTTATGCGTCGAGCTGGCGAAGATTAGCCAAATAGGGACCAACATGAACAGCATCCCAGCAATTAAAATTAGGTGGTCAGAGACCTTATTACTTTTCATAAATAACTCCTGTCGCGTTAAAACCTAGCTGTGATGGGCTAGTAGTGAACACGCTTTTCTACAACACGAAACTGGATAAATGTAAGAGTGAGCACCAATAGCAACAACACAACTGACTGCGCAGAGCTGCCGCCTAAATCTGCGCCAACAAACCCGTCTCGATACACCTTGTACACCAACGACGTTGTGCCGCCACCCGGGCCGCCATTGGTCATGGTGTCGATCACGCCAAAGGTTTCAAAGAACGAGTAGGTGAGGTTGATGACCAGTAGGAAAAATCCGGTTGGCGCGAGTAGCGGAAAAGTAATGGTCCAGAAACGTTTCGAGTCGCTGACACAATCGAGCATCGCCGCTTCTTTTACGGCGTAAGAGATCGATTGAAGCCCAGCCAGAAAGTAGATGAAATTCACCGAAACCTGTTTCCAAACCGAAACCAAAATCAGAGCAAACGTGGCATCCAAAGGGTCGGTCTGGAAGCTAAAGTCCCAACCTATAACCGCAAATATCTCGGCAAACACGCCAATATGTGGGTTAAACAAGAAAGCACCGATTACGCCTGCAATCGCAGGGGCAACCGCGTAAACCCAAGTGAGAGTGACCTTGTAAGCGCCTTGTCCGTGAATGATGTTGTCGGCTTTAACCGCGAGCAGTAGCGCTAAGGCAAGCGATAAGAAAGAGACCACGATTGCGAACATTAATGTGAAGCCAATCGAGTTCAGATACTCGCTTGATTCGAATAGCATCTGATAGTTTTCGAACCATACGAATATCGATGAGGTGCCCCAAGGGTCTTCTAGCATGAAGGACAGGTAAACTGCCTTTGCCGCAGGGTAGATAAAGAAAACCGCAATGATGAGTATCTGAGGCGCCAAAAATAGGTAAGGCAGCGGAGAGTGAAAGAATTGCTGACGTCGTTCCACAGGGTAATCCCCAAAAATTAGTGACTGTTATCACTGTTAGTTACGGTGAGCACTAGCGCTATAGCAAAGGAATGCATCCAGTTGAGTTGTAGTTTTTGGAGCAAGAAATGGCGCTAGTGAAGAATCTCCTCACTCCTTGCCATTACGTTTTTAATGACGCAGTGACAAGTGGTGAGGAGCAATGAACGGCTTTGGTTTGTTAAGCCTTTAGCTCAGTAATCTGCTTTGGTTAAAAAGCCAAATTAGTTCATCGTACGAGCGAAGCGTTTCAGCAGTTTGCTGCTCTCATCTTCGACTTTATCTAGGCTATTCTCGACGCTAGAGCGGTCAGCGAAGATATTGTCGAACTCACGATGCATCACTTCACGAATTTGAGGGTAGTAACCTAAGCGGTAGCCCTTAGTCCATTCGCCCGATTTTAGGCTTAGCTGCTTAACGCCCACTTCTGCATCTGGTTGTTCGTTGTAGTAGCCAGACTCTTTCGCTAGCTCATAGGCAGCCGTTGTTACAGGTACATAACCAGTGGTTTTGTGCCAGTAGACTTGAGTTTCAGGCTTAGTCAGGTAATCAAAGAACGCTGCGACACCTTTGTCTTGTTGTTGGTCATGGCCATTGAGTGCAAACAGAGCTGCGCCGCCAATGAAGGTTAAGCCTGCGTCTGGGTTAACCGATTTCCAGTATGGAAGGTATGTGGTGCCGAGTTCGAAAGGTACGCGGTTACGTAAGCCACCGAATGAGCCTGAAGAACCCATCCACATCGCCACTTCTTGGCGCTCGAAAGGGGTTTGGTTTGCATCCCAGTCGCTGCCGTAATACTTGTAGTAACCTAGATCTGACCACTCTTTCATCTTGCTAACGTGCATCATCATGTCTTTGGTGTTGAACATGATCTTAGTGGACAAGCCATCGTAGCCGTTGTTTTGATCTGCGACTGGCAGGTTGTGGCGAGACTTAAAGTTCTCGAACATGATCCACGGCGTCAGAGATTGAGAAAACGCGATGTGTCCTTCAGCCTTCAGTTTCTTAGCGACCACTTCTAGTTCTTCATAAGTTTTAGGCGCGTCTGCACCCACTTCCGCGAGAAGATCTTTGTTGTAGTAAAGAACCGGTGTCGAACTGTTGAAAGGCATACCAACCATCTTGCCTTGGTTGTCGGCATAGAAGTTACGAACGCCCGCTAGGTAGTCGTTTGAATTAAAGTTGTAACCCGACTCAACCAGAATATCCTGTACCGGTTTCGCGACGTCTTTCGCGTTCATGATGGTTGCTGCGCCTGCATCGAAGACTTGCAGAATATTGGGTGCTTCACCTGCTCGGTATGCCGCGATACCGGCTGTTAAGGTCTCTGTGTATGAACCTTTGTAGATTGGCGTGATCTCGTAATCATCTTGTGACGCATTAAAGTCGGTCGCAATTTTGTTTACTGTTTCTCCAAGCTGGCCGCCCATTGCGTGCCACCAAGTGACTTGAGTCGTTGCGAACGCTGGCATTGCCGCTGTCGCAGAAAGAACGCCTGCCAAAATTAGCTTATTCATCTTCGTTTCCTTTTGGATGAAATCGATGTCGAGGTATTGGATTAGAGTGTTAACGAGACGGTAGGGGTGTCGTTTGAAGCTATCTTGAACAGGGCGTATTTCACTTAAGTGGCTAAACCGTTTCACTGATATGAAAGATTCATTTCGATTTCATTTAAGAGAAAAGTTATTGATGGTTTTAATATTTATTGCGTGCGGTTTTTAAGAGGTATGTTGTTCAATACTCGCTCAATATTTGTTCCATAAAAAAGCCTCTCGAAGGAGAGGCTTTGAATAAGCTAGAGCTTGTTATAATCGGCTTTGTTCTAGTGTGCGATATCGAGTTGGTTGTCTTTCACGCCGTTAATACGGAACCAACCTGCAATACTGAATCGCTCTGTGTTTGTCGGCAGTACCTCGTGTGGGAACTGTTCAGATAAGAACACAAATAAGCGGCCTGACTTTGGTGGAATGGTCGCGATGTGGTTGTCTTTTAGGTCGTAAACCACAAGTTCACCAGCGTCTTCTTCTGTCCACTCATCATTCATATAGAACACAGTGGTCAGGCGGCGGTTTTCATTGCCCTTGAAACAGTCTAAGTGCTTCTGGTAGAAGTCGCCTTTTTCGTATTTAGCAAAGTGCGCTTCGTACTCGAACAGACCCAAAAAGAACGCTTGGTTTGCCGCTAAACGAATTTGTTCCATTTTGTCTAGGAACAGAGATGCTGGCTGACCCATATCGCGGCGCACCCATTGAATCTTGTCACTACGAATGGTCGACTCTCGCGTTACTTCATCGTTACGGCCAATCCTAGCCTTTTTCCAGTTCTCTGGAATGCAATCCCTCAATGCCACCACTTCTTCATGAGTTAAGAAGTCATCCCAAACAAAGTAGCCTTGGGTAGAAAGAGCATCGATTAGTTGGTTCATGTATAGCACTCAGACAATAAATTAGAGGCGCATATATAGTCCTAATAACTCAGGCCAACAAATCACATGTTTTGTCGTCACGATAAAACATGTGGAGGCTAGAGTAGCAAGGCCTATAGAGTAAGGTTTACGGCAATGCGGGCATTCGATAATGCTGAAAAATATCGGATGAAATTGATGGCAATCTTTGGAATTTGTTCCTGTGCACTGAGTTGAATTGGAATTGAGTAATTGAGTGAATACCAATAGAAATCTTGATTCGGGTTCTCTATCCGGTTTTAGATTGTTGTCTTTAACAAAATGATCACAATTGAAGTTGAATTTGCTATTGTATAGGTCTGACCAGTTGTTTTATCACAAGGAGCGGTTTTGCAGCTGCATACCATCAAAGGCTATATCCAAGACATGTATCTCGTAGAGTACCCAGATAGGTTGCTGTTACTTGATGGTGCGTGCCGTGCGGATATTCCTCATCTTAGGGCTTTCATTGAAGATGAGCTTGGCCGTGAATTTAGCGACCTACATACTGTGGTTGTTACACACATGCATCCGGACCATGCAGGGGCAGCGCATACGCTCAGAAAGCTGACTAATTGTCATTTGGTGGCAGCAAACAGAGACAAAGATTGGTATCACGGCATCGATGGCATTTTGATGCACCTGACCGACTTAGCGCTTGCTAGGTGGATGGCGAACCGCTTAGGCAAGCCTAAAGCAAACCTATGGTATTCAAGAAAGTTAAAGCCGGACTACAAGCTGTCTGATGGGGATAGTATTCCAGGGTTTGATGATTGGTTGGTTCTTGAAACACCGGGCCATACCGACCGTGATCTCTCGGTCTATTGCCCATCACACAGCGTGGCTTATGTTGCCGATTTAATGGTCGAGGTTAAGAAGAAGCTGATTCCGCCGTTTCCTATCTTTCACCCTAATAAGTATCGAGCGTCTGTATCGCGCATTTATGACATGCAGCTCGATACCTTGCTGGTGGCGCATGGTGGGCAAGTCGATTTCAGTCAGAAGGCTTTTGAACACCTGCTGATGAGTGCCCCAAGAAGGCCTGTTACACATTGGCGAGTGACGAAAATCAAAACCAAGAAATTACTTTTATCGATTGGGCGATTTGGTTTTCAATCTCATGGTAAATCGAAGAAATAGATCAGAAGTCTGAATGCAAAGTCGTGTATTCAGAGCTGAAAGTAGAAATAGAAAAATAGATAGCAATAAGGCCAGTCATGAGACTGGCCTTATATCGTTGTGAGTAGCTTTAGTTATAACCTGTGGAGCGGTTACGATGACTCGGATTAGTGAGTCAGCAGGAATTCACCCGCAGGGTCAACAATCACTTTGTCACTCATGCCTTGACGTCCAAGCAACATCATGTAAGTCATGTCTTGACGGTTGCTTAGCGTGATATCGATCGGCCATTGTTGGCCACCGATTCTTAGCATGGTTTCAATCACGCAACGGTGTTCAACTTCGCCGTTAGATGATTTAATTTTCTTACTTGTTTTCAGTTTCGCCTTGCAGCGCACCGTCTCTTCTAGGTGATAAACGTCTGGGTGAAGGTCGAACTCTACGAATTTCTCACCATTTGATTTAACACATAGTAGATTGTCTACGTGTAGAGAAGAGGTTTTAGCCCCTGTATCAACACGTGTATGTAGTCCAGTTATCCCTAACTCTGGTAAGCAAAGTGCTTCGGTATTCCCTATGATCATTTTATTGTTCATTTTCTTTCCAATCATGAGTTATCGGTATTCAATCAGCCCTTGCCACGAGTACGGTTAGCGTTTGGTTTTGCATTCTTCTCGATGAATTCGAAAATCATGTCTGCTACATCTTTACCCGTTGCTTTCTCGATGCCTTCTAGGCCTGGAGAAGAGTTTACTTCCATTACCACTGGGCCGTTCTTAGATTGTAGAATATCTACACCACATAGGTTTAGTCCCATGATTTTCGCTGCATTGATTGCTGTTGCGCGCTCTTCTTTGGTTAGTTTAACCAGTTGAGCAGTACCGCCACGGTGCAGGTTAGAGCGGAATTCACCCTCACCAGCTTGGCGTTTCATTGCAGCAATTACTTTGTTGCCAACAACAAAACAACGGATGTCTGCGCCATTTGCTTCTTCAATGAACTCTTGAACCAAGATGTTCGCTTTTAGGCCCATGAACGCTTCGATAACGCTTTCTGCTGCTTTGTTTGTTTCAGCTAAAACTACACCGATACCTTGAGTACCTTCAAGTAGCTTGATCACAAGTGGCGCGCCACCTACGTTTTTGATCAGGTCTTGAATTTTGTCTGGGCGGCTAGCGAAACCTGTTTTTGGTAAGCCAATACCTTTACGAGACAACAGTTGTAGTGAGCGCAGTTTGTCGCGAGAGCGACTGATTGCTACTGACTCATTGATACAAAAAGTGCCCATCATTTCGAATTGGCGAACAACCGCAGTTCCGTAAAAGGTAATGGAAGCGCCAATACGTGGAATAACAGCATCGTATTGAGGTAGCTCTTCACCCATGTAGCGAATCTTCGGATTGTTACTCGCGATATCTATATCACAGTGCAACGTGTCGATAACATCGACCTGATGACCACGTGCTTCTCCAGCCTGCTTTAGACGAGCGGTAGAGTATAGATTTTCGTTGCGAGAAAGAATTGCGATACGCATGGCGTTTCCTTAGTTAATACCTGATTGGTAACTGCAAATAAATTAGTTGTTAGCTGAGCTTTCAGTTTTTTCTGAGGCTCCTTGCTTGCTTCGGGGCGAACCTTAAGGCTTTTCGTTCAACTAAGAAAACGAATTAAATTTGTCGAGTCGACAACGGAAATTTATCGATTGTGTGAGCTATTGGTACAGCAGGCTTGAGAGGGAAATTGGAATGGAAAAGCGAGTTGAGACCTAACTCATATTGGGGGTAGGAGCATATTAGGTTGTACCCAACTCGCGTTTACTCGGTGCTAAAAAGTGTACTAATAACGCCAGTTACATAGATCTATAAGTGTTCGTAGTGCTTCTCTTTCGAGCTTACTGCAGGTGCTTTTTAGCTTGTTAAGATAGTATTTTCTCATGGTCATTACTCTCTCTGGTTAGGCTTTATTTACAACCTATGGTTTGTTGCTGACCCGTTCATTATGGATAATTAAGAGGAACTAAAAAACAGATGTTATTTTTATTGGTTGTTCCTGTTTTGGTCGCATTACACTACTTTTTGATGAATGTGTTTTATAATGGGCTTAATTAGGAAGAGCTATCTTTAAAAGGTTCATTATTTGTCTGATCTAAACATGATGCGTTACTACACGCGGCTAGAGTCGTTCGAGCCAAACATTTCTCATTCAGTCACCCTAGCCGAAGTAGCGGATATGCTGTTTACAAGCTTGCGTCACGCTCGAACCTTACTTGGTAAGATGCATCAAGCTGAATGGGTGGTGTGGGAGCCAAAAGTTGGCAGGAATCAACGCTCTAACTTAACACTGCGTTTTAGCAATTCAGAGTTGGCGCAGCATGTTGCAAGTAAACTGATAGAGCAGGGCAAGTACGAAAAAGCACTTTCCATATTGGATAATGACCGCGCTGTGTTTGGTTCTTTACTGCAAGAAACTTCCGGCGCGACCATGCGTGAAGGGCTGCTGCACGTTCAATTAACCTATAAGCGTAAGTTTGAGGATTTGTTTCCGCACCATATACACCGCAGTAGCGAACGATTTTTGATAAGACAGGTTTTTAGCTGCCTAGTGACGTGTAATGGTAAAGGTGAGTTAAAGCCTGAATTAGCTCACCATTGGGAATATGACACAGAGCAACTGGTTTGGACTTTCTATCTGCGCCCCGGTCTGACTTTTCATGATGGTCAGCCAGTAGATGCCAAGCAGCTGGTTGCTTTGTTTACTGCTCTACAAGCTCTGCCTTTCTATCAAGCTGAGTTAGATCATGTCGCTTCCATCTACAGTGAGCAGCCATTAAGGATCAGTTTTAAATTAACCCAAGCGGACACAGGTTTTGCGGGGTTGCTTGCTGGTGTTAAGTATTCGATTCAACCCGCCGAGCAAGTGATGCGTGAACCATTACCATTGAGCTCAATGTCTCATGCTGTGATCGGTACTGGCCCTTTCAGAGTGGTTGAAACCAATAGTGAGCGCATCAAGCTCTCGGCATTCGAACACTTTTACGGGTGTCGCTCTTTAACCGATGAAGTGACTATTTGGCAGTTTGAAGAGTCGATGACAGGTAGTGCTCGATTCGATGATAGCCAGATGCAGGTGTCACCTTATGAAGACTCCGCCTGTTTTCACCAATTAGGGAAAAGCGACACTGAGCTAGTCTCGGCTGAAACTGACGGGCTTCGTAGTCGAATCGAAGATGGTTGTTTGTTTGTTCTGTTCAATCAAAACTCAGCAGTGAATCCGTTAAGCGACGAGCAACGTAAGTACCTATCAGCCCTTGCAAACCCTCAGGCTATTTTGGCGCAACTGGAGCAAAACCAAGGATTATTCAGTGTCTCTTTGGCTCAGAACATATTGCCAAGTTGGCAGAAGCTGTATCGAACGCCTTCCAGAGAGAGCGAGTTGCCTAAGAAATTGAGCATTGCGGTATATAACTACTATGCCCTTTATCGGTGTGCCATTTCCGTGTCGGACATCCTTAAACGACATGGAGTGGAAGTTGAAGTGAACACCTATAGCTTTCGAGAGTTGGCGCTGCTTTCTCAGCGGGGCGATTTAAAAGAAGATTTGGTATTGTGTAACCTGAATCTCGATGATAATGCGCCATCTTCGCTGTTCTCGTGGTTGATGAATGACCCTGTATTGCATTCCGCGCTCGGAGAGATGAACAGTGATTGGCTTAAACAGCGCTTAGATCATCACAAAGCCTCAGTTGAACTGCCGAATTACTTGGCAGAGTTGGAGCCTGTTGCATCGACGTTGATTTCTGATTATTGGCTAGTGCCTATGTTCCATCACCTACAAACCGTGCGTTTTCAAGGCATTTTGAAAAACGTGGCCATTACCAACTGGGGATGGCCAGATTTCAAGAATGTATGGTCTGCTGATTAACCTTTCTTACTAGCTAAATAACTAAGTTAACTCGTTGCCAAAATTGGTTTTGACACGCTTACGTCTAGATAAATTAAAAATTACACTCGGTGGTTTACTTTTTGGTTTTGGCATATAAACTAGTCGGTGTAGTTTATGTGTTGGGTCTATCCCAACGGTTAAAGAGATACCAATGAAAAAATATCTATTACCGATTTTAGGAGTACTTGCCGTGGTCGCTATCGTAAGCACAGGTTCACAATCAAACGACAATCTAGATAAGCTTCCAAAGAAGTTTGCTAACAGTGAGTTGGAATACAAATCGGGTATGTCTGATATTTTTTCAATCTTGAAAGCATACGTGACTGTGGAAAGAAACGAGCCAGTGCCGCGCGCTGCATTGCCTTTGATTCCAATGACAGCTGAGCAATTGATCGAAGAACAAGACGACGTTGCTTACCGCTTAGGTCACTCAAGCGTGATGATGAAGCTGGATGGCAAGTTAGTGATGACTGACCCTGTGTTCAGTGATCGTGCATCACCGGTGCAATGGATGGGACCAAAGCGTTTTCATCCGACACCAATCACACTGCAAGACCTACCCGATATTGATGTGGTGGTGATCAGCCATGATCACTACGACCATTTAGACAAAGGTGCCGTGAAGGTATTAGCCGACAAAGTAGGGACGTTCTTAGTGCCATTAAGAGTGGGCGCACTGTTGGAAAAGTGGGGCGTGGATAAAGAGAAGATCATCGAATTGAACTGGTGGGAATCGGCAACGGCCTCAGACATTGAGTTCACGTTGACACCGACACAGCATTTCTCTGGTCGTGGCTTGCTTGATCGTGACCAAACACTGTGGGGCAGTTGGGTTATTAACGCTTCAGACAAGAAAGTCTTCTTTAGCGGTGATTCTGGTTACTTCAATGGCTTTAAAGAGATTGGCGACCGTTTTGGGCCGTTTGATTTAACCATGGTTGAAACGGGTGCGTATAACTCACTTTGGGCGGATATTCATATGTTCACAGAACAGAGTGTTCAGGCACACATTGATCTGCAAGGTAAGGTGATGATGCCAATCCACAACAGTACCTTCGACCTTTCTATGCATGATTGGCAAGACCCAATGGAACAAGCACTGGCGATAAGCAAAGAGCGAGATGTACAAATGGTAAGCCCGGTGATGGGTGAACGTTTGGTGATCTCAGAGCCTGTACCTGTTCAGGCATGGTGGAAACTAGCATCGAATTAGAGCTGTCATCCAAATAGACATAGCTAAACCACTAAGCTGTACAACCCAACTTATACACGAAACGCCACCGATCTTACGATTCGGTGGCGTTTTTTCGTTTTATTTTTAAGATCAGCTTTCTAAGTTCTGCGCCATTTTCTTCGCAATTTTTCTGAATTGTTCTAACTCGTCTTCGGCCATGCCTTTGGTCATTCTCTTCAGCATGTCTCGATCGATATCCGAGACCTTACTCATGATCTCTTGACCCTTATCAGTCAGAACCAATAACTGGCTGCGCTTGTCTTCCGGGTTCGGAGACTTCTTCACAAGTTCCTGATTGATCAAGGCATTAATGAGCCGAGTGACCTGTGCTTTATCACGATCTAGGAAGTGTGCGATATCGATAGCGGTACATGGAGACTTCTTAGTAATGATCTTCATGACACGAATGTTCATAGGTGCGATCTCTGAGTCTAAGCTCTCAATCTGTTCGCTCATTTGACGTTTCAAAGAGTGCACTAGACGAAAGATTGATTCTAGCGATGTGTTATCAGACATAAACGATCCTTAGAAATATAGTTGACATTATCAACTACTGTATTTATAGTTGACATTATCAACTTAATTGTTCGTAAATTCAAGACAGGAAATAGATATGACGATTCAAGCAACTCTAACGCCAACTCTTCCTGAGCAAAAAGGCACACCGGTTTTATACAAAGTTTTTGTCATGATGAGCTTAATGCTGACGATTGGCGGCAGTTTAACGGCTGTGATGACTTACATGAATGTCGGATTCGGCGAGGAATTTATTGGCAACTGGCTTTCTTCGTTAGCCCTTGTTGTCGTGATCATGATGCCAATGGGCACGGTGATGATGGCTTTAGTCACCAAAGCCGTTGCTAGAGTGTTCACAACTTATAGCGAGAAAGTTCGCAACCTGATCGTAGGACTGATCATGGCATTCATAATGGAGTCCATGATGGCATTTGTAACAGCGGCAAATAACATTGGATTTTCGGATACATCGGCGTTTACCAGTGGATGGTTTAATGGATTTATTGCCGCGCTTCCTGTTGGCCTTACGATCATGGTCGTAATGTCGATGACGGTTAAACCTAAGCTAGAACGATTCATGAAGAGCTAGCCAAAACATTTCACAGCATTGTAGGAGATCCACATGAAAGCATTTACAGGCAAACACAATAACTACCGCATCACTATTGAAGAAGTGAGCGTTAAAGAAGACCGCGAACTTCAAACCATGCAGTTTGAAATTGAAGACAGAGAAAACATGTTCGCGATTGTTGAGAAGATCAAACAAGACAGCGGCTTAGATGAGCAATCAGCAGCACGACTAGGCGTGAGTATCCGCTTACTCGGCCCATTGATGATGCAAGATAGAAAGCATCCTCTGTTTGTTAATTTTATGCCTCACTTCAGAGACTTCATGCAAAACCTTAAGAAGACCTTGAAAGGGCAGTAAAGCCTAACCATCAGCAACACATCGAAAAGCCAGTAACGAACTTACTGGCTTTTGTTGTCTTTAAATCAAAATAATTTCAGTTGTTTGCGTCTAGAATATGCGAAAATTGATGGCTGAATTTTCGGTGTAGCACCGTTGTTGAATTGTCTATTCAAGCTTTAAGAAATCCGATATTATACTGGTCATAAAACTAAAGGTGGTATTATATGACAAATGTATTTAAACAAGCAGCTGAAGAACTGTTGAGTCGTCGCGTTGCTGGCACCAAAGCACCAAGATTGGACGAACAGTACCGTCCGAATAACTTGGAAGATGCGCTAAAGATCCAATCTTCAATGATCGATTTGAAAAGCGATAAAGTCGGCGGTTGGAAGTGCTTACTTCCTCTGGCTGAAGACAAGTTTGTTGTTGCGCCAATCTTCTCGGGCAGCGTTCAACAAGGCGAAGTTTGTGAACTGTTTGCAGACAACGATGTAGTGCGTGTTGAGCCTGAAATTGCATTTACTCTTGCTAAGAGTCTGCCTGCAAACCAAGAAGGCTACAGCGAAGAGCAAATCAACGAAGCGATTGGTTCTTGTCACATGGCACTTGAGTTAATGCAATCTCGTTTTGCGGATGACAGCGGCGCTGAGTTCTATGAAAAACTGGCCGATGGCCTAGTAAACCAAGGCTTATTCATTGGCCCTGAGATTGATCGCGAAAAAGCGTTCACTTCTGCAGAGATCAGTATTGAAGTGACTCAAGGCGAGCAAGTTCAAGCATTCGACGGTAAGCACCCGAATACACTGCCACCAAGCCCAATTTACTGGCTGATTAACTACATGACGCGTCGTGGTGTTGATTTCCAAGCGGGTGAAGCAATTATCACGGGCTCTTACTGCGGTATCGTGGAAATGGAATTCGATAAACCAACGACCTTCCATTATGAAGGTATTGGCGAATACCAAGTAACCTTCAAGCAGAAACGCTAACTTCTAGCGACGCACTATCTGTTATCGAAAGGCTGTTTACTGATGAGTAAATAGCCTTTTTTATTACGTGATGCTCAATAGGGTTCTTATTACTTTGCATTAAATTAGGCGTTTAGACGTCTAGACGTTGACAAGTTCTAAGTGTGACATTAGTCTGCTCTCCTTCCTGTTCTATTGTGTTGTCGTTCCATGTCCAATTCAAAAAATTCTAACGCGGTAATTGCCCCTTCGGCAGTGGCGCTTATCCCTCTGATCGTTTTCCTTGCGCTGTTTATTGGCGTGGGTACATACCTGTCGCTACAAGGCGTCGATTTTGCTTTCTATCAGCTTCCAGCTCCGATTGCGGCTCTGCCTGCCGTGATGTTAGCGCTGCTATTGAGCAAAGATAAATTGAACCGTGCGATCGAGCAGTTCTTAGGTGGCGTGGGTCACAAAGACATTATTGCAATGTGTATGATTTACCTATTAGCGGGTGCTTTTGCTGCTGTGGCTAAAGCTTCTGGTGGTGTGGACGCGACGGTAAACCTTGGTCTATCGGCTATCCCAACGAGCATGATCCTACCGGGCATCTTCCTTATTTCGGCGTTCATTGCGACGGCAATGGGTACTTCTATGGGTACTATCGCTGCGGTTGCTCCTGTTGCACTAGGCATTGCTGAATCAGCTGGTATGAGTATTCCTCTAACCGCTGGCGTAGTGCTAAGTGGCGCTATGTTTGGTGACAACCTTTCTATCATCTCAGATACCACGATTGCCGCGACTCGCTCGCAAGGCTGTGAGATGAGAGACAAGTTTAAAGAGAACATCCGTATAGCACTTCCTGCTGCACTTATCGCGATTGTTATCTTTGCTTTCAACAGCACAGCAACTCAAGTTCCTGAAACAGGCCCAATTGAATGGCTGAAAGTCCTTCCGTACATCACTATCCTAATCCTTGCGGTATCGGGCATGAATGTGTTCGTTGTGTTGACGATTGGTATCTTGCTAGCGGGTGGAGTGAGCCTAGGTTCTATTGAGAACTACGGTATGACGGATTACGCTCAAGATATCTACGCAGGCTTTGGCAACATGCAAGAGATCTTCTTACTGTCGATGCTGATTGGTGGTTTGAGTGAGCTGATGCGTCGCCAAGGTGGATTAGCATTTCTGACTAACTTAGTGAGCGGTTTGATTCGTGCATTTGGTTCTTCTCACTCTAAGCAAGCGAATGGCCGCGCAAGTGAGCTAGGCATTGCAGGCTTGGTATCAATGGTGAACCTATGTACGGCAAACAACACCGTAGCAATCATTGTTTCTGGTAGTGTGGCTCGCCAATTAGCTGAAGAGAACGATGTATCTCCACGCCGCTCTGCAAGCTTATTGGATATTTTCTCGTGTGTGATTCAAGGCGTATTGCCTTACGGTGCGCAGGTATTGCTGTTAGGTTCGGTATTTAACCTATCGCCTTTGGATATTGTAGCTAACTCTTACTACTGTTTTGCTCTTGCAATCGTGGCTGTGGTTGCTGTGTTTATTAAACACCCAGCACGTCAAGTGGCTCAAGCTTAGTAACAATTGACCAAACTGAGTGCTCACTGGCTCTGATAAGAAGGCTCCTTAATAGGAGCTTTTTTGTGCGTGAAACTCATGGCTTGAAAATTCAATGTACGTCTTCAAATACAAGAAAACCGCCTATGTAGACGGTTTCTAATTTCGTTATAGCGGTTTTCAAGTTTATTGTAGTGTGAATGACAATTAGGCTTGAGAGCTTTAATTCAGCTTATTAGTCACGAACTCTTTGTTTCTGACCATTAGCCACATCAGGCCGCCTAGCGTACCGATGGATAATTGGATAAAGCCTAGGTTTTCAATCAGTGACTCTGGGCGGATTGAAACTAATACCATGCCAAGCGAGCCACAAATCATGCTGAAGAACTGTATCAGTGCGACGGCAGAGCCCGTGTCATGATCTTGTTGATTCAACATCAAGTTGGTCCCCGGTACTCGCATGATGATCGCCATTAATGTCGCTGGTGCAGCGATGAACATGAAGAACCAAGGGGACAGGTCGCCAATAGTTAGGGTGAAGATTCCCGCAAGCGCTAATAAAGCAAAACATCCTGAGATGACCTTTTGAACCGGCATTCGGTAGGACAACTTCATGTAAATTGTTGGACCAAATGAGGCGCACAGTGCATTGAATGCGAACGCGTAACTAAACTGTTGTTCGGTCAATCCAAAGTGATCGATGTAGATATAAGAACCCGCCGCAAGAAAGCCCATCAACGCCATCGGTATGATAGAGAAAATGACCAGTAGCTTGAGGAACGAGCTGTTTTTCATGACCACGCCCATTCTTCCCCATGAACGGAACATGGAACCTTGGTATTTGTTTTCGAGCGTTTCTCGATAGCAGCAAGCTAATACTGACGCAAATGCACCAAAAATGGCAAGGGTGACGAACATCATTCGCCAAGACGCAATTTTCAGTAGAAAGGCACCAAATACAGGCGCAACCATTGGCGCGATGATCACCAGTGACATGATAGTCGCCATGATCTTTTCACGTTCTCTGCCATCATAAAGATCTTTGACAATGGCGGTAGCGATAACGGTGATAGCACTACCAGCAAAGGCTTGGAATACACGAGCACCAATTAACTGTTCGATGCTATTGGTCATCGCGCACAATATGCTCGCGACCATATAACCCGCTAATCCAATTAATAGGATCGGCTTACGACCGAATTTCTCGCTGAGCGGCCCCCAAAATAAAAGACCAATAGCGTAAGTAACGAAGTAGCTGCTCAGGGTTAGGTTGACCATGGATCGGTCAGTATTAAACACGTCGACCATCTGCGGAAGCGCAGGTAGGTAAAGGTCGATGGTCAATGGAGGGAAAGCACTTATTATGACGAGAAAAAATAGCATACCGGTCTTTCCCAGTACTGGTTGTGGTCTCTTCAAGGTGGCTCTCCGTTGTCCAAAATAGGTTTTTAATTGGTGTGATATTGCTATACAGAAGGCTAAGGCACGTCAGACAAGAAGGATAGAGTCGTTCAAGAATATGGTGAAAGTAACGATGAACTTATCTCTAATGAGTTCGAATCTACGAAGTCGGTCTGTGCACTGAATTGTATTACAAAACATTATTGCTTTTATAGCTAACGAGTTCAATCAGTTAGTAGCAGTGTAGCTTGTAATCGCCAGCGACACATTGTAATGATTATCGACTTGGCTTGTTATCTTTTCTTTGGGCGTTTTTCGACTAAACCGTTACGCTCTAAACCACGTCGAACGCTGCTGCATAGTTTACCAAAGCGGCGCAGTTCTTCGAAGTTAGGGCCTTGGCCAATGGAAATACTGTGCTCCCAATACATTAACTCGCTGTCGACCATCTCAAGTAGTTTCTTAGAGCAACCCGAGCAATTTCCTTTTGGACCACAGATAAACGTCTCTGACTCGTAAAGTGGGAGTTCGTTTTTAACTTCTTCAATTAAGTTAAGCATTGCCGAGTTTAAGTCTGGCTTTTTGGATGTAATTGGCTTCAAGCTTGGTGCTTGAGTTGCAATTAATGGGGAAGTCAGTTTGTTAGGTTGTAAATTCAAAGCAGCTGATGACATATCAAAGGCCTCAAGGAGAGAAGAAGGTGGGCATGCTACTCTTCACAACAAAGTGAATCTTGATGTAGTGCAATAAGCGTGGAGATATACCCAAAAGAGGTAGGAGCCACAAGCGGTTGTGACTCCTTGTCAAAGCTCGGTACTAATGAGAGATTTTAGAATTCAGCGTCGAACTGGAATTCCATCCACTCTTTGGTGACTGGGTGGTGCAGCGCAAGTCTTTCTGCGTGTAAGTGCAATCGGTCGGCTTTATTGCCATACAAGCCGTCACCGACGATAGGCATGTTAAGGCCTTCTTGGTGTGAACAGTGAACACGCAACTGGTGTGTACGCCCTGTTTTAGGATGCAGGTAAACCTTAGTGGTTTGCCCGTTTCGCTCAATCACTTCCCATTTGGTTTCTGCTGGCTTGCCGTGTTCGAAGCAGACAATTTGACGAGGGCGGTCATACAAATCACCACGTAATGGTAGTCGAACATAGCCTTCATTTTCTGTTAGAACGCCTTCAATCATTGCCACGTAACGCTTTTCGACTTCACGAGTAATGAACTGCTTCTGTAAGCTCTTGTTCGCACGTCGTGTGAGAGCGAAGATTAGAATGCCAGAGGTCGCCATGTCTAAGCGATGAATCACAAATGGGCCTTCAACATCGGGATGCATTTCTTGAACACGTGTGTAGGCGGAATCTTTGATGGTTTTACCCGGCACAGATAGAAAACCTGCTGGCTTGTGTACTACCACGATGTGCTCATCTTGGAACAGAATATCCAGCTCTTTGCCTTCTGCTGGGTTCTCTAGCAATGGGTTTGGATCGACTTCTAGGCCTTTCATCATATGGCCTAAAATCGGCACACATTTACTCTGACAAGAAGCGTAGTATTTCTTGTGCTTGCGGATTTCCGACTTTGGAGAGCGGCCCCACCAAAATTCAGCCAATGCCAGTGGCGTGTAACCATGTAAGTACGCGTATTGCAGCAATTTAGGCGCAGCGCATTCACCAGAGCCAGCTGGTGGTATCTTGTTTGGCGTGTTTTCAAAGATCTGGTTAAGGTCTTCAACGTTCCCTTCCGCATTTTGGAAAGCGTATTGTGAAAACAACTTGTGCTGAAGCTGATGAGAAATGTGTGCTCTTTGCTCTTTTAGCTCAGCCAGTTGAGTGTTGAACACATCAACTTTAGCTTGCAACACTTGCAGGGTCTGTTCCCAGTTAAGTTTTAGGTACTTCTGCTGGTTCTTGTCGGCAACACTGGCTTTGTTTAGCTCATTATTTAGCTGTTCGAAAGCTTGCTCATCAAGGTTTTCTTTACCTTGTTCACGTTGTTCTTTACGCGTTTTTCGGCCTTCAATAATCAATAGACGTTGAGCTTCAATCTCTTGCTCGGCTTGCGCTTTTTGCTGTGCCAGTTGCTCGCACAATTCAAGGTATTCAGTATTTGCTTGCAGCGCTTTAAACTCAGCGTTGACAGCCATCATGTCGGCTGTGTCTTGATGGAAAAAGCTGTCGCTGCTGAGCATGTCGAACACGGGCGGTACAAAGTGAGGCAGTAGGTTTTGGTCGGCGATTTTCCCTGAAAAAGCAGAGAAGTACCCCAATTCACCTTCAGGGCTTTTCACCAATAACACACCAAACATTTTGCCGCGACCAGCGTCAGTATCAAGTCCGAAGTCATGCTGCCAGTCGGTTTGAGTTTCTAGATATTGTTGAAGCTGATGAGAAGCGATTTCACACAATGGGTGCGGTTCGTAGTAGAACGGGAATGTGAAACGCTCAGGCAACGAATATGACTCGATCGGCTGTTGAAAACGAGTGAAGCAATGCTCAGGTGTGTGGCTGTTTTCTGAGTCGTGCGTTGGTTTTGATGAGTGCATAGTCGTATTAATACTTATATCGTGGTGATAAATGGTTGTGAGTCTACTGTGTATGTTCAGAGACGTTAAACACAGTACAAGGCGGCGATTCTACTCTTTATCGAAAAGCGCCTCAAATAAGAAATAGTTCTCTTACTGGGTAGCCAAGCGACGAGCCTATGAGTTATGGCTTGAACGCCATTAATTGATGAGTAACTTCTCGTTTTTAATCATAGAAGACAATTTAACAAACCAAGGGTGGTAGCCTTGCCGCCCTCTTATTAAAACTAAGGTAACGTTATGATTCCACTCAATACTTCGATTGTTTCCGGTGTCGCTATTTCAGAGAGCGACGGACAAATGAAAATGCTATTAATGAAGCGTGTTAAAGGTGAGTTTTGGTGTCACGTCGCAGGCTCGATTGAAGCGGGTGAAACAGGCTGGCAGGCTATCGTGCGCGAGTTTGAAGAAGAGACCCAAATTAAAGTGGAAGCTTTGTATAACGCGCAGTTTCTGGAGCAGTTTTATGAGGCGCACGTGAATGTGATTCAGCTAATCCCTGTGTTTGCGGTGCTATGCCCACCCAACCAAGCGATTGAACTGAATGACGAACACACCGAGTACCGCTGGTGTAATTTAGAAGAAGCAAAAGCGTTAGCGCCGTTCCCCAACCAACATGCCGTCTACGATCATATTTGGTCGTATTTTGTCGATAAGCCAGTCAATCCGCTTTATCGAGTGAAATTGAACTAATACTGGCTGTTTAAGATCTAGGACTTACCAAGGTAAGGGGCTAAAAAGGTGCTCACTTGCGCTTGGCATAACCCCACATCTACCTTCACACCGTGCGATTCAAGGATGGCAACTCCACGACCATTATTACGAGGGTCTGGGTCTAGCATCGCCACGACTACGTGTTTTACACCTGCTTTAACCAATGTATTGGCGCAAGCGGGTGTTCTGCCGACAAACGAACATGGCTCTAAAGTTACGTAAGCGGTAACCCCTTCCATTGTTCCGTCCGTTTTGTCGTTATAGTTATTGAGTGCTTCAACCTCGGCGTGGTTTCCGCCGACTTTTTGCGTGTATCCAACAGACACCACCTTATCGTCTTTCACCAAAACACACCCTACTGGCGGGTTTGGTTGGCAATCAGGTAAGGCTTGGCGCGAAGCTTCGAGTGCTTGCAGCATGTATTGTTGGTTCATGGTCGTTACTCAGTATGACGAGAGAGCGTAGCAGCTAGTCGCCACGCGTGGTTGATGAGTTGGTTAATTACTAACTTAATAAGCTAGTAAGTGGGGCATGTTCGATCTGATTGGACTTTTAGTCAATGGTTTTAGCGTTTGAATTCGACTGCTAGTTAACTGTGACTCATCGTTAACTTGGGCCACTGGGTTAGCCAACCTTTGGATTGCACTCTTTGATCAAAGATATCTCGGCTACGCTTTGGATTGGGTGTGATTTGCAAATCAAACAAACTCTCTAAGCCAAAGGCAGAAATACACTCGATGTTTCCATGGAGGCTTTGTTTCACGGCGACGGCGGTTTCTTTCTCTGGCCAATAACTCATCGCATCCAATGAGCCTTGGTAACGTTCATCCCCATTTCTAGTGTGCATGTAGGCTTGATTGCGAACTTGCCAATTCAGTTCGGGTAACCGTTGTTTAAGCTGAGCCTCGTATCTAAGATCCGATTCGTAAGAGATATCAATGGGATCAAAGTAGATCACATCAATATCATTGAATGGAGTCGGGGAGGCATAACCATGCTGGTGATCCCAAACGAGGTTTCTCACAAAGCCCGCAGCGACATAACACTGCGGCAAATCCAACTGAGCGACACAGTCTAAAACCTTCATTCGTAAGGGATCTTGTTTGATCAACGTGACGATGCGTTTGGCTAGCGGATGTATCATTATGATGTCGGAACATCAGTGACTTGGTAATGACGTGTCACGTTCTGGGAGATTTCACCCCATTCAGAGGCTTTTACTCGCTGTTGGTGCATTTCGAATGCTTCTCGGCTAGTGAATTCTTCATACACTTCAAAGCGATTAGGTTGAAGCGTGCTTTGACTGACTCGAAACACAATACAACCAGGTTCTTCTAGTGTCAGTTCTTTGTGCACAACCAAGGCATGTGTCACTGCTTCTAGGTCGTTGTCTGGCACTAGAATATGCCCTTGCAGAATTACTTTACTCATAATTACGTCCATTTAATTACGTCTATTTAATTACGTCTATTTAATTTGGTCCATTACGGCTTTTTTCTATCAAAAGCTCTATCCGTTACAAACATAATCCCATTTTGATGTTGTAACGTATAGGCTAATGTGGCGATTATTAGTTCACATTGAATGTATTTTTTAGTTACACCGTAACTTTAAAGGTGATGTAATCAACAAATGATAAGACACTGGAACTAAATCAGCGTTGGTCCGGTCTATTAAATTAGTATCATTGAACTGTATTGATACTGAAATGAATTTGTCATCTGAGAGAACTAACCTTAATTTTGAACAGCGGCTCATAGGATTGATTTGAGCCATAGTTGATATCTAGGTCGTACTTTGATGTAAATGGTACTCAAAACTCTATATATTTTGTGATTTGTATCATTGATCTGGGCATCAAACACCGTTAGATTCGAATGGTTGGCAATAAAAATAGCTCATGAAGAGCAGTTAAAGAAAAGGAAATATCCCTTATGAAAAAAATGAGAAGAGCACAGCTTCATCGCGTTCGTATCCAATACTGGAAAGACACGTCAAAAGAAGCATCAAAGAAATAAGCTTTAATCGTAGAGCTTTAAAAGCTGAAAAGCTTAATCAAATGTAAAACGCAACAAACTGATTTCATTAGCACTCTCAAGGACCTTCATCTGGTCGGCGACTAACGAAATCATCCCCAAAGAGCTGGCAGGCATTAACAACAATGCAATTCAATGTCAGCTCATTAATACCTCCTCTAAGTTTATCTTCGTTTGTTAAACCTGTTACCCCAAACTAAAGCTTGTTCCTTGTTCCTTGTTCCTTGTTATCGCATCCCTGTACTCGTTAACGTCTTGATAATAAAAAAGCTCCCGATTTCTCAGAAGCTTTGATTTAGATTTTGATATCTGATGTGACTGCCCGATAAAGGCTCGTGCTTAGGATAGACTCTAACGTTGGAACAGCGTCTTTAAGCTCACATCGTCCGTTCTATTTAGCTTTAGGCTCAGTAGATAGCCACCAACACCGATCAGTGCGTAAATACCTAAAGATAAAATCGGCGCTTCTGCAATCGCACTTAATGGGTTGCTTGCTATGAGTACATTCATTGGTAATGACGCGATGAGAGATAGGAAGTCATTGATGCCATAGAACCCAAACACTGCGACAGAGAGGAACTTAATCGCATAGCTTGAGATGAAAATGACAAGCAATGGAGAGTTTACCAGCTGCGAAATCGCTAGAGTGACGGTTGCCAGTGGCAATAAAACCAGTGCAACTAACATCATTCGTCCAAAAAACACGACCCAGTTGCTCAGCACATAAAACAGAGATTGTTGTTCAACCAATAGCGCCAGTTGTTGTTCACTTGAGACGTTCAATATCCAGAATAGAAAATCTGCGAACAGTACTAACAATGCACAGATAGCCGGAATCACCACTAAACCGAAGCCGAGTTTCACACCGTGAGTCATTGCGTTAGATACCGGCATACTTCTCCAAAACATCGAACTGCCTTCTTGGCGCTCTTTACGCAGCGTTTTAGGGATGTAAAGCGTTGATAGGATCAGTGAAATAAGGCCCGCGCCAAAGTAGATCACTGAGTTGAGGTCTTGTGCGAACTCTCTGTGGATGTCGCTCACGTCACCGTTCACTTGCATTTCGAAGAAAAACTCATGCTGCGCTGCGCCATTGAAGAACAGACTAACGAACAGTAAGAAACCACATAACGCGACAAACAGAGGCAATCGAGTGTTAATTTTGTGCTCGATGAGTTCTTTTTCTAGCATGTAAAAACTTGGATCCATTATGCCTTCTCCGTCTGTGTTGCAAGGAATAGATCTGCGAGACCAACGTTATAGATGTTACCCAGTGATTCAACTTGCGCTTTGTATTGACCTTCCAATAACCACTTAGTAGTGCCTAGCCCTGATTGTGAGGTCAGTGGGTTGAGTTTCTGAATCTCGCTTGAATGGTTGTTTGCGACTTCAATAATGAAATAGTCGCTTTCGATGTCTTCCATGCTCTTTTGCAGCACACAATGGCCTTGTTTTAAAATCAGAACATCCGTTAATAAATGTTCAATCTCTGAAACCTCATGGCTTGCAATGATCATGGCGCGTTCGCCGTCGTGGAACCACTCAAGTAGATGGCGATAAAAAGTATCGCGGTACAGTAAATCTAGGCCAAGTGTAGGCTCATCTAAGATCAACACTTGGGTGTCAGTCGCGATGATGATCGCAAGGTGAAGTTGTACTTTCATCCCTTTAGAAAGCTGCTTGATAGTCGAAGAGAGCTTGATGTTGGTGCTGCTTAATGTCTGTTCTGCTTTTTGCTTGTTGAAGCTAGGGTGCACACCTTGTGTGTATCGAAGCAGTTGTTTAACCGTCATCCACTCTGGTAACACGTTAACATCTGAAATGTACGACAAATGCTGCATGAGCTCTGCGTGCTGGTGGATAGGGTGGTAGCCGTTTACTTCAATCTCACCTTGATAGTTGTGTCCACCAAGCAGTGATTTGATCAGAGTCGATTTACCTGCGCCATTATGGCCCAGCAGACCAAGTACTTGCCCTGGCTTTAACTCAAAGCTGATGTTTTCGACACCCACTTGATTTGAATAGGTTTTGGTTACGTTTTTCACGGAAAGTAAAGTACTCATGACTTGTCCTTTATATGTTGTGCTAGCTGTTTCACGAGTTCTTCGACACTCATATCAATGATGCCTAGCGTCTCAGCGATGGCTGGGATCTGTGTGTTGATGAATGATTGGTGTGCAGACTCTTTCAATTTTTGAAGTGCCCCTTCGGCCACATACATGCCTTGGCCGCGTTTTTTCTCTACCAAGTCTTCATCCACCAGTAACTGATAGCTTTTCATGACAGTAAGGTGGTTGATCTTGAGATCGGCAGCAACCGCACGCACAGAGGGTAATGCTTGTTGCTCTAACCAAACACCCTGAAGAATTTGGTCACTGATCTTGGCGGCAAGCTGCCTAAAAATCGGTTGGTCTTCTTTCCATTCGGTCATAATTAAAACTGCATGGTGATATACATGTGTATAACACTAACCTTTTTATTCGAATTGGCAAGGGTTTTATGAAAATGGATCGGATATTTTTATAGTTGGATAAAGCATGTTTGGCGGGGAGGGTACTTGAAGCCCACATCCTTGTGGGCTTCAAGCAGCTGTATGAGCGATGATTATTTGAATAGGCAATGGTTGCTCGTCAAGGTTTCTATTAGGGGGGGCCTATTGCTCCTCTGAGTCATTGGGCCGGCTATACAGATAGCCTTGATGTAAGTTGTAGCCTAGCTGACACAAGATATATTGCTGCCTGCGCGTCTCGACACCTTCATAAATCATCGTGATATTTGATAAGCGTCCAATCTCCGAGATATTAAGCAATACACCCTGATGGTGCTCTCCTGACTCGATATCCTTAACAAAGCAACGATCCAGTTTTAGATAGGCCGGAGAGATAACATTGATGATTTCGATGTTGTTATTGCCTGTACCAAAGTCATCCAGAGCGATAGTGATACCAAGCTTTTTGATATCCTTAATGTTATCGATAACCTCACATCCATAGCCAATGTTCGAATATTCAGTAATCTCGACGACAAATTCATTCGCTTCCATCGCGGCCAAATGCTCTCTGAGCCTTGCGAAGTTCGATCCCACCAAAGCGCTCGGACACACGTTGACACCATAGATCTCATGGCTGTTGTGTAATTTGGCTTTTCTGACCGTCTCGATGAGCAAGATAGTGTGAAAGGTGAGTAAATTGGTGCGTCTCATGGTGTTGATGAAGCTTAAAACGCCAACGTTACGCACACGAGATAGCAACTCGTAATACAGGACGCAGTTGTCTTCGGTGTTGATGATCGGCTCTTCTTCAAAGGAGATGTGTTTCCAACGAAACAGGTAGATCACGAAACCCAGAATATAGGAGCGATAAAGCAGGGTGGCGAGTATCAGAGAAAGCGCAATCCATAGTGCAACAATGTCGTCACTGTAGAAGGTGATGGTTGCACCCGTTGGTAGGGAGGTTTGATAGATAGATTTACTCTCTTCGCCAAGGTTTAAGATGTGGTAACCATTCTTCTGGATGGAAATCGAATCGACTAATAGAGGCAATAGTGAGTTCTTGTATCGAGCTTCGATAGATCGTTTAGATATTCGAGCAACCATCTCAATGTCGTGCTCGGTATCCATGAAGCGTGAATAGGCAAAGTCAGCACTATCGTAGAAGTCGTCTAATTGATTGAGCTCTATCATCTTAGAACGTGTTTTAGAGATATAGCAGGAGTCATAAGGTGTGGTCATGACGACAGAATCAAGGTTGAGCGAGTGCCTTAGCGAGTGCACAGCCCCGTGGCTATCGCAACCGTAGTCCATGACTTCTGCGGCAATGTGTTTGGTGTTCTCACTGTATTCATTCGCAATCTTCGTCGTATAAAGGATTTGGGAAAAGTAGACAACGAATAGGAAAAAGGAAGAGATGGTGAACACGGCTATCAGAGCCTTAATCAGCTCTCGATGATAGGTGTTGAACATCAGTTTCAACATCTCGAACTGGCTGGGCTTGAACTGGTTGATGTCGTACTTAGGTGCGATACGGTTGGTTGAGCTTTTATCGAGATCGATAAAGTAACCTACCTTATAAAGGTTAGAGATAAGTTCGCTATTATTATCTACCTTCGCTTTCTTACATAAGCTTCGATATTTCTTTCTTATAGAAGCAATAATATTTTTTAACGCGTATAAGCTAAACTCTTCGTCAAAGTGTAATTTAAATGATTCTTCAACATCTCGTGCAGATTGAGGGTTTGATATTGACGAGTGTTCAATAAGGTATTTGAAAACAAAACTCTCTTTACTATTAAGAGTTTCCTCTGATATCTTATTACTGTCTCTTTTTATGTATATTTTTTCTTCATTGTAGATCAGTTGCAAGCTCTCATTATTGTTATTTATATTGAAAGAACAGTGCATAGCTCAACTCCTAAGCGATAGTTATTATATTTGTGTGATGGATATGTGATGGCTGGGATTGTCATTCAACACAAGAGTTCGATCTAAATAATATAACCAAAATGTCACCATTTCCTCTTAAGATGTTGATACTAATCGCAGAATTTGGGCTTTAATGAAAGGTTATGGAGATGTTCACCCAAAAGTTGAATTTATAAATGAAAGCCAATGATTTACAAGGGGTAAAGGGGATTTATCCATTTGTTTTGGTATTTATCCATTTCACAGCTTCTACGCGGTAGGTTTAGCGACTGGATTTAGAGGTTTCTAATGTAGCTTCTGATGGTATTCATTCGGCTTATCGATGCGTGAGATTTATCAGAATTTTTCATGATAAAATTAAATTATGTCATTTTATGTGATATTAATATAATTTATGTGGCGTATTGTTTTGGTGATTTAATTAAAGTAATAAATGATAGAATTAATTATATTTGTTGAATGATTGACTTTAATTTATTCTGTTACGAAATTTAAATAATTAAACTTTAAGGTGGGATATTTAAAATAGGGAAAGGATGATTTTTATCATGATGTGTTGATTAAAGAATTTTAATGGAATTATTATTGACATATGTATCAAATATGTGTCTATGTAAATATTAATCGGCTAGTGATGAAAATAAGATATGAATGAGGTTGGTGTTATACCATGAGCACTGCCTAAAAGTATAAGCAGCAACAAGTTAGATCAATTAGTGTTATTTTTGAGCAAATGTTAGCGTAACCACATGATATTCAAAGACCTGTCGCGGAGGCTTTGTGTTAACTATGGAAGCGTGCAATCGTTGAGTATTTAACATGCACCATCAAGCACCACGATCTGTGGTTCTTTTTCTGGCTGATAAAGCACCTGACAAAAGTCTCCTTCTGGCGAATAGGTGTAGTTTTCGGTGTCGAAAGAGATGGCGGCTACTCTTTCTGCATTGCTGCCAGAGTCTACTTCTTTGTTGATGACATGAAGCTCTGTTGCGTCGATATTGAGCAGTCTTCTTAGTGAGTCAACATAGGCGATTGGGTAACCATGACAAACGTAGTAGGTCTCAATCTCCGTCTTTTCAACATAGTTGCACTCATCCTCAACGCCAGCAATCGCTGACTTCGCGTAGATCATATCGATACCCGTGCGAAGGTTACCAGCCACATCATGTATTTTACTCGCCCGAGCACTTCCTTGAACGTCTAAGAACTTGACCATAGCTGTCGCCGAAACGATCGCTAAAATTAATACAGAGATGATGAGTTCTAAAAGAGTGAAGCCGTTTTGTCTGTTCATGGTTACCGATTATTTGCTCTGCTAAAGGGACGGAATGAGGGTAATCTAAATACCAAAGTCATTACAGTTAGTGGGTATAATGGTTTGGTGTTTTATTGTGTGAATTTCTAAGTAATTTTCTTTATAAACAATAGCTTAATTATTTCCTCTTACTGTTAAACGCTATGTAAGCATACGTAAGCGTACACACCCACAGAAGCCGATTGTTTAGGAAGCATTCAAACGACTTAATTTATTGATAAATAAGTCTTTAATTGTAGGATTGTCGACCATTCAAAAACTGACTTTCGACTTCATTTGAGGGAATTGGTTTACTAAATAAAAATCCCTGAAGATACTGGTATCCACAATCGATTAAGAACGCTTTTTGCGTTTCGGTTTCGACACCTTCAGCAACCACTTTTAGCCCCAATTTTTCATAGATAGCATGGGTGGCTTGGACAATCGCTTTGCTCCCTTTGTGTGAACCGTGGACGAAGCTTTTATCGAGTTTCACGGTGCTAATCGGTAAGTCATGCAACATCGACAGTGACGAGTAGCCTGTGCCAAAGTCATCAAGGTGAAGCTCTACGCCCAATTTAGAAATATCGCTTAACGCTTGCCTGACTTCACCATGCTTGAAGATCATGGAAGATTCGGTGATCTCAAGGGCGATGCTTTGAGGTTGGATATTGTAGAAGTTCAACATTGCTAATAGCTGCTCGGCAAAGGTCGCGTGCATCTGAATACTCGAAATATTGATACTCATCATCAACTCACTATCAAACTCACGTTGCCATATCGATAGCTGTTTGAGTGCAGAGTTCAGAACCCATTTCCCGAGCGGTACAATCTGCCCCGTCTCCTCCGCTAAGCTAATAAACTCATCAGGGCCTATGTTACCTAGCTCTTTGTCTGACCATCGAAGCAAGGCTTCAAACCCTTTCACCTTGTCGCTGTTGGTGTTCATGATCGGTTGATAGTGAAGGTTGAGATCGTCGTTTTCTATGGCGCGTGCCAGTCGATGGCGGATCTCTACTTTGCGATGCAGGGTTTGTGCTAAGTCTGGGGTAAACGTTTGGAAGCGGTTTCGACCATTCGCTTTTGCAAGATGCATCGCCATACCCGCTTGCTTTAGCAATGTTTCTTGGTCAACCGCGTTATCAGGGAAATGCGCGGTACCTATGCTGCAACCGACAGATAAACTGCCGATGCCTCTGATATGGAAACTTCGGTTTAAGGCATCAATGATGCGAGAGCAAAGTAGTGGGATATTTTGATTTCGGCAGGTGTGGGCAATCACAATGAATTCGTCGCCACCAAATCGCCCTATCATGCATTTCTCATCAACCAACTGTTTAAGGCGTTCACCAACCTGTTTGAGTAGTTGGTCTCCGACAGTGTGCCCATAAGTGTCATTAACTAATTTGAAGCCATCAAGGTCGACAAACATCAATTCAAACGGTGAGCGATAGGCAATGCTGGTTTCTAGAAGGTTGCTGATCCCACGGCGATTATAAAGCTCCGTTAAACAGTCGTGTTCTGCGTTGTATCTGGCTTTTATCAGCTTCTCTTTTTGCTTTGTTGTACAGGTTAGGTTTAGCAGCAGTTCGCTTTTATCAAAGAGCCACTTTCCTTGCACATCAAAATGGTGTGCTCTGAAGGAGGAAACCTTGATAAACCAAGGCGCACCGGTTGTTGGTTCTCTATTCTGTAAACGTGTATGTACAAAAGTGATTACTATGTTTTGCGTACGGTAAATGTAGGGCTCTGATTCCAACATTGATGATCTATGACCAGTATATATACTGCCTTCGCTTTTAATAAATACTGGTGATAGGAATGTCGAAAACCAAAGTGCTCATTGTTGAAGATGACCAAGAGATAGCTCGTCTAACGACGCTTTACCTCGAAGCTGAAGGTTACAATGTTAGCGTTGTTCATGAAGGGAACTTGGCACTTGAAGCGATCCGTAGTATTGAACCTGATTTAGTGCTGTTGGACTTGATGCTTCCAGGGATGAGCGGCGCGCAAATTTGCCGTCAAGCCCGTGAGTTTTATAATGGAATGATTTTAGTGCTAACGGCTTCCGCCGATGAAATGAGCGAGGTCAGCTTGTTTAAATTTGGTGCGGACGATTACGTTGCCAAACCGATTCGTGGCCATGCCTTGTTAGCGCGAATTGAAGCGTTATTGCGTCGAGCGACTCCCGTAAAAACTGCGCAAGAAACTACGGCTGAAAAACAGTGCGATATTGTAATCAACAGCTCTGCTCAAAGTGCCACGCTCTACGGCCAAAACCTCAAGCTTACTTCTGCTGAATTTGAAATCTTAAACCTTCTCGTTAATAACATCTGTCAGGTCGTGACTCGAGACCAGTGCTGTCAGTTATTTAGAGGGATAGATTACGCGTTCAACGACCGCTCGATTGATATGCGCGTGTCTGGGTTACGCCGAAAGCTGCGCATTCACGCAAAAGACAAACAGTTGATTCGTACGGTTCGCAACAAGGGGTACATGCTGGTTGCGTAAGTTCATTGCTACGAAGCTTCTCTCGGTTTCGATGTTTGCTCGCTTATACCTTGGGATTGTGACTGGGATGTCGGCAACGATATTTTTGTTCTTGAACCTTGGTGAGGGGTACATGCGACGCACCGAGATCGAAACCTTCCTCAATGATGGCATCTACTTTGCGGAGCAGTATGTTCGTCAACACAATCAAGAAAACTCACTCTATAAAGAGCTCGATAGAATAGGCTACCAACAATTTTATATCTTCAATTTACGCCTGTTGGAGAATTGGTCGGGCGAGGCGCCTTGCCAACAATGTGAGTTATACACAACCTTAAACGGTGTGCCGATATATCTAAGTGATGACAACCTCTATTCGACCGTGTTTCAGCTACCAAACTCTAAATTCAGTTTTGGGTTCAGTGAGGTAGGGGACTTTTTCTCTCCTGACATTGAATGGTACGAAGACTCAGAACGACACTTTTTGTTAGGGCTGTTGTTGGCTGTGATTGTGGCGATTGGAGCAAGTGTTTACTTACCTGTGAGGCGTTTTCAAGAAAGAATAGAGTTGCTCGTCGAGAAGCAGAAACAGTTTGGTAAGGGCAAGCTTAGTACTCGATCTGACATGGACGACATCCATCCTGTTTCTGATTTGGCCAGCAGTTTTAACTTCATGGCTGAAGAGATCGAAAGCAAAGTAAAACAAAGTCATATTTTCGCTCAAGCTATCCCACACGAAGTACGAACTCCGCTAAGTCGTATTCAACTGGCGACCGATATCCTAAGAAGGGGAGCCCCCGATAATCATCAGGTTCTTTTCGATGACATTGATACCTACATTGAGGATATCAACGAGCTCACGTCAGAAATCATCATGCTGTCGAAGTTGAATGTCATGGATAACTCTTTCTTTGAGCTCGTTAAAGTGACCTCCGATCTTCGTGAGTATTGCCTAGACCGAATTCGTTACTCGAAACTAGACAATGCCACCTTTGAATCTAAGGTACAGCTAGAGTGCAAGATTAAGTGTGATTGCTCAATGGCACGCTTGGTGTTCGATAACGTTCTCAAGAATGCGGGTAATTACACACAAGACAAAGTGTGGATGACGCTGGATGAGAACTCAGAAAACTGGCTGGTGGTGATTGAAGACAATGGTTCTGGAATACCAGAGAATAGGCGTGATGAGGTATTCCTTCCGTTCTCTCGACTAGACTCAAGCAGAACGTCGACCAACGGTGGATTGGGGTTGGGCCTCGCGATTGCTCTATCGGCGGCTAAAAAACTTTCTTGGGATATCAAAATCGACGACAGCAACCATGGTGGTGCCAAGTTCAGTATCGTGATTCCTAAGATCGCATAAACTGTAGCTTTAAGAACTCTTCAGGCTCGTCAAATAACAAAGCCACGGACTAATACCGTGGCTTTTTCATATTCCGATTTACAAGCTAGTGACTTCTTAGTACTGCTGCCTAGAGCCTAGAGCCTAGAGCCTAGAGCCTAGAGCTTAGAGCGATGAAGTCCATAAATAGCGTGGTCTACGATGCGGCCATTCAAGTTCTCGTTACGAGTTATAATACCTTCTAACGTGAAATGTAAGCGCTCACAAACCTTGCGGCTGCTTTGGTTACCGGTTGCGGCTGATATCTCTACCTTTTCCATATCTAACTCATTGAAAGCAACATCAATCAGCTTCTGGACAACGCGCGTCACAATCCCCTTTCCTTGGTATGTCTCAGATAACCAATAACCTATCGTCACCTTTTGCTTATCATGATCAATGGTATTGAAACTGCAGTTACCGACGACCTTGTCTTGATACACGATTGCACAAGTCATGCTTTTCCCTTCGGCATAATCGTGTAGCGAGCGTTGGATGAAGATCCTAAAGTCTTGCTCGGTTTTACAATGTGGCGGCCACACGAGCCATTGACTTAGGTACTCATTCTGGCTTTGTGAGATTTCCGCGTAGTGAGAAGCGAAGCTCTCTTCAACCAATGCGATGGAGAGTTCGTTGTCGATAACCGTTTTAAACATGTCTTTCCTTTTCTTATGGCTGCTTATTTAAGCGAATCTTAGTCGGCAGGCTATAATGTCGCATGATTTTTAATATGCAACCATTTGTAGTGCGGATTTTTCGTGATACGTTGGTTCTATCACGAAACTCATTAAACCTTACAATAGTTGTGTATATAATCATTAGCTATGCATTAGTATTAGCGGCCTAAATATATAAAAAATATAAAAATGCTAGGCTTAAATAATGAATCAACATTGCCAGGACGTGACCGTGGACCTAAGGAAGGCTCTATTCGGTATTGCTAAGGCGCTTGATAACGTCGGTTTCGAAAGTAAAAATCATGGACAGAGAGTGGGCTATATCGCGTATCGATGTGCTCTGAGTGTGGGGTGGGAAGAAGAGCAAGCGCAGCTCGCGTTTTCGTTAGGCTTGATTCACGACTGTGGTGTCTCGCAAATTGATGAACAGCTCAGTTTAACGTCTGGGTTTGTACCTGACTCAAGCTATCACCATTGTCAAAAGGGCTACCAAATCTTAAAAGAGTGCCCAGTTCTTTCTATATTTGCTAAGCCGGTTCTTTATCACCATACTCCGTGGTCTGAGCTAAGGGCTATTCATATCAGCGAGTTAGAAAGAGAACTAGCTGCCATCGTGATGCTTGCCGATAGAGTCGATTATCTATACGGCATAACCTCTTCTGATCGTTATGGAAACCTAACACCAGATGGCAAAGCGTGCATCATTGAACGTTTGACTGAACAAGCGGATGAGATGTTCGAAACCAACCTTGTGCAACACATGTGCGAGTTGGTTGATTTGGATGACTTCTGGTTTTCTATGGAGATTCCATACATCGAGAACATGAGGGATAACTTTGAACCTGTGCCATTTTTCTCCCAGCAAATGTCGCTGGATGAGACGGTGGCCTTTGCCGAGTTTATCGCCAATGTTGTTGATACCAAAAGTTCGTTTACCTTTAAGCACTCTTTAAAGGTTGGGCAGCTTTCAGAATACCTCGCCAAACAACTGGGTTATTCCTACACCACTCAGCGCAAACTCTATTTAGCAGGTTTGGTTCATGATATCGGTAAACTGCAAACCCCTAATGACATTCTGCATAAGCCGGATTTACTCACTGAAGAAGAGTATTGCTGTATTAAACGCCATGCAACGGACACTCGATTCGCATTGCAGGAGTTGTTCAGTTCACCTCAGGTTTGTCAGTGGGCATCTGATCATCATGAAAGGTTAGATGGTTCGGGTTACCCAATGGGAAAAACGGCGGAAGAGTTGGATCAACCCAGTCGAATTGTTGCTGTGGTGGATGTGTTTCAAGCGCTAACTCAGTCTCGACCTTATCGTGGAGGCATGACGTTAGAAGAGACTCTCGCTATTTTGAGGGACCACGTTGATAACTTTAAGTTGGATCGAGAAGTGTTTGAGTGCCTTAATAAACACGCGCAATATTGCTTTGAATTATCGACAGACAAACGAATGTACGCGTTTTAACGCCACTGAATGCTTTCTAGGTGTGATGCCTTAACTCATATTCGATGAGAAATGACCAAGCACCAGAAACAGAAAAGCGATAGCCGAGGCTATCGCTTTTTTCATGGGGGCTTATCAGGATCTTTATATCGAGATTAGTATCGTTTTAAGATCTCGATGATCGCTTGCTCAGTTTCCGCTGCGATGATGGCATCGATGTCATCATCATTTTGGAACAACTCTGATAGCGCCATAATCGTATGGATGTGGCTATCTGAGTCCATCGCTGCCAGAGTAATCGAAAGGTAAACGTCACCGTTGTCTTCTGACTCTAAATCAACACCCTTCTTGAATACCGTTACTTGCAGTGATGCTTCGTTCACACCATCTTCAGGGCGAGCATGAGGCATCGCAATCTTTGGTGCTAGAACATAGTACGCGCCAATATCCTTGTGTTTTTGCTTGATAGCTTCAACATAGCTTGCTTCGATTTTGTTGCTCGCTAGCAGTGTTGAACAGGTCACATCTATCGCAGCATCAACCGTTAGGTTCTCTTCAGAGTTGATGATAACGCCTTGGTTACCAATTAAATCGAATAAGCTCATGAAACAATCCACCCTAGGATAAGACCAACAACGCCGAAGTCGAAGTCAGCAAACGTTGTCGCTTCAAGACCAAGGCCACCCAGTACTGGAAGCAGTAGCATTGGTAGGAAAGAGATACACAGACCTTGCGTGAATGAACCGAGAATTGCACCGCGTAGACCGCCTGTCGCATTACCGTAAACGCCTGCTGCACCACCTACGAAGAAGTGTGGAACGACGCCAGCTACAATGATTGTCCAGCCAAGCGCGCCTTGAACTGCCATTGCTAGTAGGCCAGCAGCGAAAGAACAAAGGAAACCGATAAGTACCGCGTTTGGTGCTACAGGGAATACCATAGGGCAGTCTAGAGCAGGTTTTGCGCCCGGTACTAGCTTGTCAGAGATACCTTTGAATGCAGGAACGATTTCAGCAATCAGCATCTTCACACCTTGCAGTACGATGTAAACACCACCGGCAAACACAAGAGATTGCATGAAGGTGAATACTACCCAGTTTTGACCGCCTGATACTGTTTCAACAAAGTCACCGCCAGCAACAATTGAGGCAAACATAAAGAAGATAGCCATTGTTGTTGCTACAGCAACTGGCGTATCACGCAGGAACATTAGGCTCTTAGGTACGTTGATGTCTTCTGTTGATTTTGAAGTGTCACCAAACTTGCTACCAATGTAACCCGATACTAAGTATGAGAACGTTGAGAAGTGACCCATCGCCAACTGATCAGTACCCATCACTTTCTCTGTGTATTTTTGAGCAAGTGCAGGCATGATAACCATCAGTGAACCCACAATGATCGAGCCGATTGCAACGAGAGCAGTGCCTTCGATGTTAGCTGTAGACAGGATTACCGCTACCAGCATAGACATGAACATTGTGTGGTGACCCGTTAAGAAAATATATTTTAAAGGTGTTAAACGAGCCAATAAAATATTCACAACGAATGCGAAGAACATAATTAGAGCCATTTCATAACCGAATGCTTCTTGTGCTAATGCAACAATTGCTTCGTTATTTGGAATAACACCACTTACGCCGAATGCTTCAGTAAATACAACAGAGAAGTTATTTAGTGCGCCAACAAGAGCGCCAGCACCAAAACCTAAAATTAGGAAACCCATTACGGTTTTAATTGTGCCTTTTAGAATGGTAGAAACATCTGCTTTTTGTGCAACCAGGCCGATAAAAGCAATTAAACCTACCATGATCGCCGGCTCTTTTAATAAGCCGAGCATGAACTCGAAAAAGTTTTGCATAATTTTGACCTTACATGAAAGTTTTTAGTTGTTCTTCAATAGATGCTTTGTCAAAAATATTTTTAAGGCTGATGATATTCTCTTTACCAGCGTCTTTTAGTTGGTTTGCAACGTCTGTTGCTGCAACCCAAATATCCGCATTGCTTGATGCTGCAGATGATAGATCTTCGTGATCAACTTCTGCTTCGAAACCGATTTTTTTAGCGACTTCTTTTACTGCCATTTCCATCATTAGAGAAGTACCAAGGCCGTTACCGCAAACTACAAGAATCTTTTTCATAATATTTGTCTCAATTGGATTTTAGGGGTTGAGAAACTTCGTTCTCTTATTGTGTGAGAGCATAGTAATGGAAGTATTCAGATTTCAATAAGATCCCCATCACAAAACTAAAATGAGATTGTGATGGAGATCTCGTTAATTTGTAGTAAAGATCCAGAGTGAGACTTTGATCAAATTTAACTTTTCACTCGAATATGCAACGTCTTTTATTTAGAAAGGGAGGAGGATCTTTATTTGGATATTAGAATATGAATCTTGAAAGGTTTAGCTAAGACAAAATATTGAATTAATCGTATCGGCCGTAATCGGTAAGCATTTTCTTAAGCATGCTATTAACGTCTTTAGTCTTTTTACTTCTTTTAGTTAGCTGGCTTAGAGAGGTTGGTTTTGATGCTTCAAGTTTATCTTCATCAATATCTTCAACTTTGTCTTTCATTTTTTGTACTGCTGGCAATAGCATTCTAATTTCTTCATTATCAGCATTTGTTAACACGACAATATTTTCAGACTCAACTTGAGTAATGGTTAATATTCCGTGTTTAACCGATTCAACCTGTTCGCCAATCATAATTGACTCAGGAGCAACCGAACGATCAGTTAGCTGACCTGTACGTAATTTAGCCGCACTGATAGCTCGAATATTTCCGGTGTTTTCAAACGCGACGATAACAGTATGAGTATTATAATATTCAACTACTGTCACATAACCGTGTCTATTTGTTTTGAATTTAGCTCCAATGTTCATATCGTGCGGAGCTTCCATTTTCTTCACGTGTTTCCTCTCTTAGTCTCGATGGCTGTTATATCTAATCAGCTCTATTGGTATTTTATAGATAATTATTTGGTGAGGTCATACAAAGTATATACGCATCTAAACTTAAGATGAATCTTGAAGTCTCGGGAAATGAGGCAGAGCACAGAAAAGTAGTAAGAATCACACAGAATTAACCGAGTGATTACGCTCACACACTTAAAGACTTAACATTACAAATTCAACTCCCTACAGATTGTTTACAGTTTTGAAGCTCGAAAACGACGACAAACAATACATTTTGCTTAATCCTTGATCGCGCGATCGTTTGCGTTAAAAAATGTGATGAAAGTCTCACTTAACTGTTTATACTTCTCTTCCGGTTTTAAGCCGGTGCTTAGCCAATACAAGCCGTCACATGGATATGTGAATGACCCCACGGACCGGACCAGCTACGTTCCACTGCTTGTATAAGGTGATTTTTTACATGAACAACTCGTTGTTACATTCGCTAACCCTGTTAGCTCCTTCATCGCGTAGCGTTTTGCTTGCGGTTCTTTGTCCTGTTCCTTTGATGTCATTTGCTTGGCTCATGTTCACTCTTTAAGGATTACTAGGACACATTATGAATATTCTATTTGGTTTTGTCGGTGTTCTTGCACTGATTGCTTGCGCGTACCTGTTATCTGAAAGTCGTTCTTCAATTAACTGGAAAACGGTCTCTCGTGCACTATTACTTCAAATCGGTTTTGCAGCCTTAGTATTGTATTTCCCTTGGGGACAACTGGCGTTAACAAGCCTAAGCAATGGCGTTTCGAGTTTGCTTGGTTTTGCAGACGTTGGTATCGCTTTCCTATTTGGTGATCTGGCTACTGAAGGTTTCATTTTCGCGATTCGCGTACTTCCAATCATTATCTTCTTCAGTGCTTTGATCTCTGCGCTCTATTATTTAGGCGTTATGCAGAAAGTGATTCAAATCTTGGGCGGAGCGGTGCAAAAACTGCTGGGTACAAGTAAAGCTGAATCTCTGGTTGCTACAGGTAATATCTTCCTTTCTCAGGGTGAGTCTCCTCTTCTTATTCGTCCCTTTTTAAAGTCTATGACTCGTTCGGAACTGTTTGCTGTAATGGCAGGTGGTATGGCGTCGGTAGCGGGTAGTGTACTTGGTGGTTATGCTGGCCTTGGTGTTGAGCTTAAATACCTTATCGCTGCAAGCTTTATGGCGGCTCCGGGCAGTCTGTTAATGGCGAAGATCATTGTTCCTGAGCGCAGCACACCAAGTGATTACGACCATATCGAACTAGATAAAGCTGATCAAAGCAACGTGATTGATGCATTGGCAAGCGGCGCGATGAACGGTATGAAGGTTGCGGTAGCGGTTGGTACTATGTTGGTTGCATTCGTGAGTGTGATTGCGATGGTCAACACTGGCCTAGAAAGCCTAGGTGAAACGTTCGGTTTTGCGGGTATTACGCTACAAGCTATCTTTGGTTACCTGTTCTCGCCTCTTGCATGGCTGATCGGTATCCCAAGTGACGAAGTATTGATGGCGGGTTCTTACATCGGTCAGAAGATCGTTATGAACGAGTTTGTTGCTTTCATCGACTTCGTTGAGAACAAAGCTCTGTTATCTGAACACAGCCAAGTGATCGTGACTTTTGCTCTATGTGGCTTTGCTAACATTGGTTCTATCGCGATTCAGTTAGGTTCAATCGGTGTTATGGCACCAGAGCGCCGTGCTGAAGTTGCAAACTTAGGTTTGAAAGCTGTAGCTGCTGGTACGCTAGCAAACCTAATGAGTGCATGCTTAGCGGGTATTTTCATCCTGCTTTAAGCTATATTCAGTTAAAGCGGACACTTTACTTACGGAGTTAACGTAAGGAGGGTGTCCGCTTTTTTGTGCCTGTTAATCAGGCGAAATCAGGTTTTGGCCGTCGACTGTGATTTGTCTATCGTGAGTAAAAGCTCACTCGGAAGAGTAATAGAGCCAGTTCCTTTTATCCGATATACTTGAATATCATCAGGTTGCGATTAATAACATTCGGCTTCGATTAAGAACATTCGATTTCGATTAAGAACATTCGATTTCGATTGAGAACATTCGGTTCCGACTAAGCATATCCGCTTTCGATTAGGAACAATGGCAACCAAGCTAAATTAATCAAGGGTCTCTCCATGAACATTCGCGTTCTCATCGGTCTTATTGTTACCTTCATTGGCTTGTTTGCGATGGTTTACCTAATTGCTGGCGGCGCTCAGTTTCCTATCTACCAGTGGCCAAAAGAGGCTTATCTCGGTTTGGTGTTCAGCGTGGTGTGGGGGGCTGGTGTCGCAGCGTCTGTAGCGTATTTCTTCTCGGCATTGGTGTTTGTTACTGTCGCCGTGGTTTGCTATGCGATCGGTTATAAAATCGGTGGGCTCTTTTCTTCAAGTTCTAAAGCTTAATCTTATCAAGGTGTGCTGATGTTCATTGAAGTAGGGCTGATTTGAATGCACTGGCTCGATCGTTGGAAGGTGTATCGCTATCATCGAAAGCAGACAAACCGCTCGAATGGCGACAAGGCTAAAGCTTTAGGTTGGACTAGCGAAGAGAGTCAATTGTGTCGCTTTGAAGTAATCGCTCGTGCGGCGGACTTCGAAAAGAAGAGTGTTTTAGATTTGGGTTGCGGCTATGGCGAGCTGTTTGAACTGCTCGACAGCATCTATCGTATTCAATCTTATACCGGCGTTGACCAACACGCAGGCTTTCTTAAGAAGGCGAAGCAAAACTACACAGAAGATCGTTGTCAGTTTTTGGCGGGTGATATGAGCAAAATGAACCTTGAGGCGCACGACATTGTCATCGCTAGTGGTTCACTGAACTACATCTCTCGTGATTCTGATTATCTGACAAACATGATTACTCGCATGTATGAACTGGCGAATCAGACGGTGATTTTTAATCTTCTCAACTCAAGCCAGTATCCTTCGCGTAATACCTTGATGAGTTATCACCCTCAAGGTGTCTATCGTTTCTGTAAAACGCTCTGCGATGATGTCTCTTTAACGGAGGGCTACGCAGAAGGGGATTTTACGATAGTGATGAACAAAGCCGTGTCAGGAGCTTGATGTCGTCTTTGTTTTTATCTTTACGCAGGTTTTGATATTAACAACTTTTGATACGAGTACTGACGTAGTAAACAGCAAAAAGCCGCAGCCTTGAAAGGTATGAGGCTTTTTGGGTTCTATGATGAACCTAGGCTAGGTATGTTGCTAGTTCTTCGGTGGTTGGTTTTTAATGAGTCCGTAAGGGATGTTAGTAAACACCTTAGGGTTGCCCTCATAAGTCGGCGCTTCATTCACTTGCTGCCAATCGAGTAGCATGATTGCTAGCACGTTGCGGTGTTCACCGTACTCAAGGTCAAAATCACCGGTGATAGAAGGGATCATGCCTTGTTTCTCATCGATTGAAGCTTGAATCGCGAGTCGAGTTTTCTCTACAACTGGGTCATCTTCTAAACCTGCTAATAAGAAAGTTAATCCAACCTCCGCAATCACATCTTCTTTCGCACGCAGCAGAATCGTATCGATGTTTTCTCTGAAGTAATTGTAGATCCATTGATGATCTTGTTCGCTGACTTGATGCTGATAGTACTCGGAGTCACCAAAGATGACGTGTGTCATACCATAGATCTTATTACCGTATTGCTGGCTTGAAAGCTTTCTGTCTTTATCGTTTGGGTATGCTTTTTTGAAGGTATCGACGAACTCATCAACGACATCTTGCTCACCCAGTTGGCGCAACCAGTAAACCTGATTCGCTAATTGAGCAGCCCACGCTTTCACCATGTCTTCATTGGTCACGTATCGTGAGAAGTCATAGCGACGAATGATTTCGCGTAGCTTGGCATCGTTCTTGTGTTCTAAACCGTATTCGTTAGCACGAGCCATAGAGCCTAGAAGGTCAACACCAAGGTAAAGGTATTCAGGCATGTGCTTGGTGATGTTGTAGCGTCGAATACTGCGCTCATCGTTATCACCAATATAAGATGCAACTCGCTTCTCTGAGTAGAGTACGATTTGTTCCATGGTTTGAACGTCATTCGACAGGGTGCTGAGCTTGCTTGCCACTCGAGCCATGTCGCTCCACACCGCCGCTGAATACTTATCGTCTAATGTTTGACGATACATGCGCAGCCCGTAGTGACCTTCTTTGAATGCAGGCAGGGTGTAAAGCTGGCTTTCGTAGGTGGTGCGAATTAGGTCTGCAGATTGCTTGAAAGATTGTTCTTGAGAATTGAGCGAATCTGCTTGGGATTGAACGTTCACTGCGGTTGGCGCTTGAACGTTTTCTTGTGCGTGAACGGCAACCGAGGCTGATAGCAATGTACACAGTGTGATAGTTTTTAACTTCATGTCGTGAGGTACCAAGCTGATTATTAGTCTATGTAAAATAACATTGATGAATCCTTCAATGTAAGCGTTGAGTCAATACAATGTAAGCTTTATAAGGTTCACTAACCCTTTTTGATTAAACCATTCGTTTAGTAAAGAAGTTTGAAGTGATGGATCACTCAATATTTGATAGATAGTCGACGTCAGTATGGATTTTTAATGACTTAGCGGCATACTGGGGCAATAAGCCAGAAATGAGCCGTTATAAGGCAGTATATAGAACAATAGTGTTAGAGGTTCGTAAATGCCAAGTGGTTCTAGCAAGCAGTGGTCTGCCAGAGTAGTATCTTTTCTTTTTTTCCTTGCGATAGTAAGCGCAATTGAGTTCTTTCATGCCAAGCAATTAACTTTTCTTAAAAACGAATCGTATTCAGAGGCAAAAAAGCAACTATCCATTATTCGTTCTCGGATTGAAGCCGCGATCGTGTCAGATATGTATATCCTCAATAATTTCTCGACCTTAGTGACCATCAACCCCGATGGTGAGGTGAAAAATTGGGATAAGATTGCTGAGAATATCATTCAAGATGGCTTCCATATTCGACTTATCGGACTCGCCAAAGACGACATTCTAAACTTTGTTTACCCGATGGAAGGTAATGAGCAGATTCTCGGTATTAATTATCGTGATCACCCAAATCAATGGGAGTCTGTTGAGATAGCCCGTAATCTTGGCAACACCTTTATTGCCGGTCCTTTTGAGCTATTTCAAGGTGGACAAGCCCTCATTGCACGCACTCCGATCTTCCGAGACCCGCCTTTCAATCAAGATTACTGGGGTGTCTCCAGTGCTGTTATCGGTTTAGATGAGCTGTTTGAAGATGTTGGAATCGGCAAGATAGAGAACAAGTATGAATTAGCAATTCGTGGTGCAAACAGTTCAGGGAAAGATGGCGCTGTCTTTTATGGCACTCAGGATGTGTTCGATAATGCGTTCGCCACTGAACAGGTGAGTTTCCCATACGGGGGTTGGTACCTTGCTCTCTCCGGTAACGAACATGTATTGATGGATGAGCCTTGGTATCGAATCCAAGCGGTAAGGCTGGTAGGCTACTCCATTATATTAGTGTTGGCGTTTGCCTTCTTTACTATTTATCGTCTGTACCGGATTGCAGATAGCCGCTCTATGCATGATGAGCTAACGATGTTACCGAATCGTCGATACTTCATGTATAGCCTCAAACAGGCCTTCAAAACCACTCAAAAACAGAGAGCGAGAACCTTTGCCGTTGTAAATATCGACCTCGATGGGTTTAAAGCAATCAACGACACTTATGGTCACGCGGCAGGCGATCAGGTATTGATTGAGTGTGCTAACCGCATCAGAAGTGAGCTGCGTGTTTCAGATATCGTCGCAAGGATAGGCGGTGATGAGTTCTTGGTCTTGTTGCCACGCATTATCGATGATCAACACGTATCGTCGATCGTGACTAAACTACGAAAGGCGATATGCTCGGCACCAGTTGTGTACGACGCGCACTCTATTTATCTCAGAATCAGTGTGGGTTGGGTTATTCACAATAACAACTACAATGATGTCGATGCGCTCTTAAAAGCCGCTGATGAAAAAATGTACGAACAGAAGCGACAAGTTATCTAGGTTGAATTTTAGCTGCGATTAGAATTTAGTTGCTGAATGGGGGGAAAAGCCTCAGAATACCGCGCTTTGCTCCGTATCAATGTATTTGATGAGCAAAAGCTGAAGCAACGCACTTTTTAACGTGTTGCTCATACTAAATGTTATTCAACTGAGAAAATAATCTATGAGTTTTACCTCCCTTGGCCTTTCTGAACCGATCCTTAAAGCTATTGAAGCACAAGGTTACGATAAGCCATCACCAATACAAGAGAAAGCCGTGCCAGCTGTCCTAACGGGCAAAGATGTTATGGCCGCTGCTCAAACAGGTACAGGTAAAACTGCAGGCTTCACGCTACCTATTCTTGAAATGTTATCGAAAGGTACTCGCGTACGTCAGAACCAAGTTCGTGCGCTCGTGCTAACGCCAACTCGTGAGCTTGCTGCGCAAGTGAATGGCAGCGTAGTGAAGTACGGTATTAACTTACCGCTGACTTCGACGGTAGTGTTTGGTGGTGTGAAGATTAATCCTCAGATGCAAAAACTGCGTAAAGGCAGTGACGTGTTGGTGGCAACACCGGGTCGTCTACTTGACCTATACAACCAAAATGCAGTGCGTTTTGACCAACTAGAAATCCTAGTGTTAGATGAAGCGGACCGCATGCTAGACATGGGTTTCATCCGCGATATCCGTAAGATCTTAGCTTTCTTACCTAAGAAGCGTCAGAATCTACTGTTCTCAGCGACGTTCTCTGATGATATCCGCAGCTTAGCGAAAGGCTTGGTGAACAATCCTGTTGAGATTTCAGTAAGCCCTGCAAACTCGACGGCAAAAACGGTTGAGCAAAGCATCTACCCAGTAGACAAAAAGAAAAAGAGCGCAATGCTAGCGAAGCTAATCAAAGATAACGATTGGCGACAAGTGTTGGTGTTCAGCAAGACGAAACACGGTGCGAACAAGCTTGCTCGCATCCTTGAAGAGCAAGACATCACTGCTGCACCTATTCATGGTAACAAGAGCCAAGGTGCACGTACTAAAGCCTTAGAGAACTTCAAAACAGGTAAGGTACGAGTACTTGTTGCAACTGATATTGCTGCTCGTGGTATCGATATCCCGCAACTGCCTCAAGTAGTTAACTTTGATCTTCCTCATGTATCAGAAGACTATGTACACCGTATCGGTCGTACTGGCCGTGCAGGTGAAGTAGGTAAAGCGATTTCATTGGTTTGTGCTGATGAAGTGGGTGAGCTGTTCGGTATTGAACGCCTGATTCAACAAGTGCTAGAGCGTCGTGAACTGGAAGGTTTCTCTCCAGTAAATAAGTTACCTGAGTCTCGGTTGGATTCACGTCCAATCAAGCCTAAGAAACCGAAGAAAGCAAAACAGCCACGTGAACATGCTGATGGTCAACGCTCTGGTGATAACGCTCGCGGGCACAAGCCAGCAGGTAAGAACAAGCGTCATGTAGCTGGTAATGGTTCGGCTCCAAAGCGTAAGCCGACATCTGGTAAGAAACCTGCTGAAAACAACTCAGCTGCGACAACTGAAGATAAATCAGTAAGAAACAACGGCAGCAACTTTAAACGCGGTAGTGCGGGCAATAAACCTGCTGCAAATAACGCAGGTGCTCAGAACACTCTGAGCAAACCAAGCGGTGCGGGTAAATCTAACGGTACTGGTAAGCCAAACAACGCGGGTAAACCTGCAGGCAAACCTAAGAAGTCTGGTTACGGCGGTAGCTACGGCCCAAGCAAGTCGTCAAATAAGCCGACAAGCAACAAACCTTCTACAAACAAACCGTCTCGAAGCCGTTCTAAGCCAGCTCCTCAGAAGTAATCTTTTCTGAGATATTGAAAGAGCAACGAACATGAGTCGCTTTATAAAAAGGCGTCTCGTGGGTTAAGTTCTTTCTGTCATAGAAATCGAATAAGCGCGAATATTGAATCTCAATGTTCGCGTTTTTTTATGGGCGTTGTTTAGGGTGTTGTTTATGTTGAGTAACCGTATAGCTTGAGTAAGCTAGGGGAGGTTTATTGCTGTTTAAAGTGATTGAATCTAAGGGAAATATGACATTTTTGGGAAGGGTAATGAATCTTTAATTATTCATTAATAATAACATAATCACTAGCGTTTTTGTTGGATTTTGCAATTTGCAATTCCAGTTTGCAAAACAAACAAGGATATCCGGCCAATACGTGTCCAGATGCGTAGTAAATACGTGTTTTAAAAGTTGGCACGCATGCTGCATTAGTAATGGTGACCCTTCTTAAGCCGAGGGTCACCTAGCCAACTGACGTTGTTAGTGAACCTTTTTTTGTTCACACAAAATATATGACCAATCACCCTTATTGTGATTGGTTTTTTTTTGCCTGAAATTTAGGTTCTATTTTTTGTTATTACTTTTTTACTCACCACACTTAGAGTAACAGCTTGGTTGGCGTGGGCATTCTCCACCTCTGGAGCAGATAAGCCTCGCCTCTGTCTCAATCCCACGTTCAATCCAATTTATATTTAGAATCTTGGCTATTGTCGTGAGATCTTTTTTGATGTTACGCGGAATTGCCACAGAGCCACCATTGTTAACGCATGACGCTTTAAGCTGCTCTGCTATGTCTCTTGAATTACCGCCTTGAGCATCAATTGCAGGGTTGAGATCTATACCAGCACACAACACACGATTGTTACCCGCAGGATCCGTCATATTGATGGATTCACAGCAGTAGATTCTTGGCTCATCACCCACGTTCAAAATGGAGATTTGAGCCGAGCTTCCCGCTCGAGGTTCTGATAATCGACGGAACACAGCCCAATGTTGACATGGGTCAGCGACCGTTCTCATATTTCCCCAAGGTAGCGGAATCCCGTTCCCGCGATATACCGCCTTGAGTTTCCCCGGCCCATAAGCATCAAAGTAGTGCCAGTGAGGGTAGGGCGATACTACAGTCATTCGACGCATCGCAACAGAGGGGGAAACCCCTGCTCTTTTGTGAACGTCGATTTCGTAACCAGTGCGGTCAAGTAGCTGCCTAAACGGGACTTTCGGGCACAGAAGTGCGCCAGCAAAGAAGCTGGATTCAAAGTCTCGCCATGCTTGAAGAATATCTTGGGAGTTGAGCTGTGAAGAGCCTGATACCTGGTTGTCGTCCCACGTGTTGTTGTTACCGACCGACAACACACTCTTTAGGCCTTCTTTGCTGTGCAGAATGCAATGACCGATATAAACCGAAAGGTCGTATTTCAGACGAGTTGGATACTCTTTAAGAATCTCGTTTAAGAAGATAGTACCGGGAGGCTCAAAGAAGGAGGTCACTAACTGCTTAGCGTTAATTCCGAGCTCATCGACGACGTCTTGCGGCGTGCGCGTCACCCAGCGGATGTTGATTCCTAGGCTTCTAGCGATGTCTATCAGGTCTTCTACGCTGAGGTTAAGACGTTTTAAGCCTACCTCTTCCGCAGCGCGCTCAAGGTCAGGGAAGTGGTTCTGGTTGCTCTCTTGGTGTGCTCGAATCAAGAGGTGCGCAAACTGGCGGCCTGAAATGCCCGTTTGTGACAGCATCTCAGGAATCGCAATTTGCAGGATGTCGTTTGAGAATAGGAAGCTCGGCTCGAGCGCCATGCCACTTATCCCACCACGATTCCCCTTATCAGGAGCAATGGCTTGTTGTTCAGATTCGTCGTCGAGGAACCACGTCGGATTCTTCTGAAAGACCTGTGCAATCACTTCCAGCATATCGATGCTCGGAACCCGCTTTCCACGTTCAATCATTGAAAGGTAAGAAACGGAAGGAGCACATTCTGGGTCGATTCTAATACAACGCGCAGACAGGTCTTCCATCGTTAAATGGTTACGTTTTCTTAGGTTACGTATTTTCGTACCTAGGAAATGTGACTGACGAACTAAACTTTTTGACAAGGCCATATTTGTAAAATTCACATTGTAAAATTTTTGTTGTGAAATTGTATGTAAAAAAGCGCTAATCTACAAACTAAGCAATTCACAAAATGACAAATAAATTAAACGTTAGTTTGGAATAATTGCTCTAGGACACATTTTTGCTGTAGAAATCGGTGGTTATCACCGGACTGGTCAAGAGGGAAAGACTATGAATATGCTTACATTCGATAAAACAGAAATCCAAAAACAATCAAAGCCATTTATCGCTGAAGCTGTCTTTGCCGTGGAGACAATCAATGCTAATCAGCAAACTGAAAAGCAAGTGAAAGCAAAGCAGCTGCTTGATCGACTATTCCCACTAGAGAATGGCTCACATCAAGACGTAACCAGCTACGTAGTCGATTACCGCCATATTATGGCTTACTTTAAAGACGGTCAGCACAGCGGTCTGAAGCACCCTAAGCAGTTTGTAGCGTACATGGGTGAGAAGAACGACCCAGACTCTATCTTGTTTCGAGATGGCAGTGGCAGCCACCTAGAGGTGATGTTTGGTTGCCACAAAGGGACAGGTTGTATTGAGCTAGTAGAAATTGATGATATTCAGTTGGAATCATGCACCACGTTTGGCCAATCACCAATGGAAGCAACAACCACAATGCGTGAAGAGACCATTGCAGCGATGCGCCACTGGATCAGTTTGATTCAAGGTGACGCAAAGGGTAAACCAAAGGCATGCAGTGAAGATAAAGAGTTCAGAGCAAAGAGTGGTGAAGACTACTGCTTGAATTATTGCTTCCAGATCTAACGGTGAATCCTAGTTAGCTAAAGTAATTTATACAACTAAAGAAAAAGCCCCGAAGATAATGTCTTTGGGGCTTTCTAGTCTCAATACGAGCCGACTAATATGTCGATAAGAGCATTGTTGGTGTGTTTTACAAAGGCATGACTCGGTTACGGCCAAGTGATTTCGCTTCATAAAGTAGCTTATCAGCACGTTCAATCAGCGATTGAGCTGATTCGCCGGGTTCAAGTTCAGCGACACCAAACGATGCAGTGATACTGCCGACTTGTTGACCACTGCGGCGATCTTTAATCGACAGCTTTTCTAGAGAGCGACGATTGGTATCAGCGAGTTGACGAGCAATACGCAAAGACTTGTTAGGCACAATCAGCGCGAACTCTTCACCACCAAATCGATAGGCAGAAATACCTTCACGGCAACTTAACTTCAGCTTGCGAGCGATCGCTTTAAGCACCATATCGCCAAACAAGTGGCCATAGGTGTCGTTGAAATTTTTAAAGTGGTCGATATCGAGAAGAATCAGACACAAAGATTGTTGTGCTTCACACAGGGTTTCTATGTCACGGTCGAAAGAGCGACGGTTATAGAGTGTGGTTGTACTATCGAAAAGCGCATCTTTCTGAACTTCTACTAACTGGGTTTTTAGCTTGGTGATCTCTGAGGTTGCAGAGTTTAGCTGAGAGTTTAAAAACTGAGTAGAGTGACGAATATGACGGGATTCAGACACCAGCTGTCGAACTAAGGACATGACTTCATCAATAGATAGGCTTTCATTATCAACACGAGCCAAGTCCTCGAAGCTTTTATCGATCATGTCAGAAAAAGCGGAGGTGTCGGTCAGGGTGTCATTCATTGAATTGGAAACTTCAGAAACTAACAGTTCCAAATTAGCGCGAAGGTCATTGATATTGGTTTCGGATTTGCTGGCAACATAATTGTTGTATAGCTGCTCACCAACGGCAGGAGGACAAATACCGTAGTGTTCTAAAATACCATCCATGTCTTGAGTCAGCTGGGGAATAGCGTTATCGACATAGGTGTACCAAAGTGCGTAATTTGCAGGTGTCGTTGACACCCTGTTCTTCATCATAAGAGGCACCGCTTTTTTTAGATTTGCGGTGGATTTCTGAAATTCGTCTTTGTTCATTATTTTTACTGCAGATACCAAAACAACTAAGCCACTTGCGAACAAGGTTAGCGGATTTCGAAGGTCTTTGCTTTAAAAATTATATGATTAGTGGATGAGGGTTGGATAAATAACTCATTTTTATTATGAATATCGATTGCGTATTCATAAGCGTAATCTAATGGATTGTTCTTTAACCATATTTGGGCTTATCAAACTTTCGGCGTAGCGTGAGTTAGTATCAAAAGATTGCTGAGAATTAAGTGTTGTCTAGGGAAGTGCATACAAAAAGTGACGTAAATTGATCGTTGAGCTTTAACTGAGAAAGTCTAGGTTGAGGACGCTTGGCTGGTGATTTGCATTTGTTCAGAGTTTACGGGGGAAAGCCTGTATCGAGAGGGGAAATGTTTATAAGCAGGCATAAAAAAGCGCCGATAAAAATCAGCGCTTTAAAATTCTTTTTAGCTATAAGAGCTAATTATTGAGCAACAACGTTTGCTGCTTGTAGGCCTTTTTGACCATTTTCAACTTCGAAAGAAACCTTTTGGCCTTCTTTCAGAGTTTTGAAGCCTTCAGAAACGATTGCACGGAAGTGTACGAATACGTCAGCGCCGCCGTTGTCTTGAGAAATGAAACCGAAACCTTTCTCTTCGTTAAACCATTTTACAGTGCCAGTATTTGTGTTAGACATAATTTGTCCCTTATTCATAAATTTTCTAAGTTGTTGATTGCATTTAATGCAATGCGCTGATAATTGAATTATTTAATATTGCTAAGAAATAAGGAAAAACTACTTACAAAAACGGGTAACGATTTTACATGTCAATTTTTTACTATTCATCTAACTTAAATAACTCCGGCTAACAGAGCGAGAGCATGTTAACACAGTCTTTTGAGATGTACACGCATTGCTTAAGAAATTTGTGCTTTTTTTGTCATACCGTGCGAATGTACAAGATTTACACTGATTTAGTGATAGTTTTGTCGCTTCGTCCAACACAACAAAAGGAAGCATCTCAGCTTCCTTTTGATCATTAGTATAGACGATATTAACGCTTAAAGTTGATATCTTCAGTTTGATCTAAATTTATTTTTGTTTTCGCTGGTTGAGTCTCTGCAATCACCTTACCGTGGCGTATTGAGTACTGCACTGGTACTTGGCGGCGTACTGCATCAAAGCCATTGTCAGCAGGAAGAATCAGCAAGCTACCTGGCTTACCTTCTTCGATACCGAAGTTGTCTTGAATGTTCAATGTGCGAGCAGAGTTCTTGCTGATCAAATCAAGTGAGTTGTTGATTTGGTCGTAGCCCATAACCTGTGTTACATGCAGTCCCATGTGCAGAACTTGAAGCATGTTCGCTGTGCCCAGTGGGTACCATGGGTCAAACACATCATCGTGGCCAAAACAAACGTTGATGTCTGCTGCTAGCATCTCTTTAACGCGCGTTACACCGCGGCGTTTCGGGTAATCGTCGAAACGGCCCTGTAAGTGAATGTTCACTAGCGGGTTTGCCACGAAGTTGATACCTGACATCTTCAATAGACGGAACAGGCGAGATGTGTAAGCACCGTTGTACGAACCCATTGCAGTGGTGTGGCTAGCAGTTACTTTCTCGCCCATTTCAAACTTATGAGCAAGGGCTGCTAATGTTTCCACAAAGCGAGACTGTTCGTCGTCGATTTCATCACAGTGAACGTCGATCAGACAGTCGTACTTGCGTGCAAGCTCGAACACATAATGCAAAGATTCAACCCCGTATTCACGAGTGAATTCGAAGTGAGGGATAGCACCGATAACGTCAGCGCCGATCTTCACTGCTTCTTCAAGCAACTCTTTGCCGTTAGGGTATGAAAGAATACCTTCTTGAGGGAATGCAACGATCTGGATGTCGACCCACTCTTTCATCTCTTCACGAACTTCAACCATCGCTCTTAACGCAACGAGTGTTGGGTCAGACACATCAACGTGTGTACGAACGTGTTGAACACCGTTAGCTATCTGCCATTTCAGTGTTTGCTTGGCACGAGACTTTACGTCTTCGATTGATAGCAGTTCTTTGCGCTCAGCCCAACGCTCAATACCTTCAAACAAAGTGCCAGAGATGTTCCAGTTAGGCTCACCAGCAGTTTGAGTAGTATCTAGGTGGATGTGCGGTTCACAGAAAGGAGTAACTGCAATGCCACCTTCAGCATCAAGGATGTCGCCTTGATGATTGATTTGCGCGCCATTATCGAGAATGCGAGAAAATTGACCATTTTCAATCAGAATCTGTTTCAAGCCTTCTTGGTCTTGAAGTTTCGCGTTCTTGATTAATAAGGTTGTCATAGTGTGTCCTTAAGCGGCCTGAGATTTCAGAGCTTTTTTGTTCAATAGAGGATTAAGCACGAGGTAACTGATTGCACCACCTAACACTGCGTTCAAAGGAACAACGCCAGGTAGGAAGTGACCAGCGGCTACGCCTGTTGCTACCGCGATAATGCCAGCCCAGTTAACGGTTTGGAACTCTGCATTTGCAAAATCTTTGTAACGTTTACGGTTCGCGAAGAAGTCGGCGATGATTACGCCACCAATTGGTGGAATCGCCAGCGAAAGGAAGGTTAACCAACCAACGAAGTTGTTGTATAACCAAAGTGCGAAAATCGTACCGATAATGCCGTTAATGATTGACATTGTAGTACTTGAGCGACCAGTGATGTTAGATAAACCCAAACCGGATGCATAAAGTGCATTTTCATTGGTTGTCCAGATATTCAAGCCAAGCACGATGATGGCTGGAAGCAGCAGACCTTGCGCGATCATCACATCTGAAATATCAGCCTGACCGGTTGCTGCTGCTCCTGCTGCGCCGAAGATAAACATCAGCGAGTTACCGATGAAGAACGCAACCATAGTAATTAATACTGCGCTTGCTGGCTTTTTACCAAAGCGAACGAAATCGGCCGTTAACGTACCCGCACTTACGAACGAACCTACAACCATTGCAAGAGCCATTGAAAAGTCCATTGGCGTCTCTGGTTTAATAAGTTGCAATTGCTCTAGTCCACCAACACTGTCTACCGCAGTCAGTACTGAGTAACCACCCAGAATCGCAATCGCAGGCACTGCAATCGCTGAAAGCACCATTAGCGCTTGAATGCCGAAGTACACTGTACCCGTCATCAATAAGCCAGATACGATAATCAAGGTGTTGGTATCAATGCCCGTTGCTTTTTGTACTGGAATAGCAAACATCGCAACACCCACACCAAACCAACCGACTTGTGTACCACCAAGTAAAGCAGAAGGAAGCCATGAGCCTTTAGTACCGAAAGAGAAACGAGCAAGGAGGTGGGTAGAGAGGCCAGTAGATGAGCCGATGTAGCCAAGAAAAGAAGTGTAAATACCGAGGATTAGGTTACCGATGAGAACGGCGAGGAAGAAATCGTTGAATGAAAGACCTGTCCCGAGTGAACCACCTGTCCACATACTTGCAGAGAAGAAAGTGAGTCCAAGCATTACCATGGTGAGTGAAGCGACTCCTTTCCTAGCCGATGTAGGAACCGGCCCTAGACTGTAGTTATTATCAGCAGCCATTTTTTACCTCCGCAAATGATCAAAATTAAAATTAACGGTCGCCGTATTGCAGGCAAACTTGCGCATTATGGTGATATAAATCACATAGTCAATGCTAATTTTGTCAATAATTGCCCATAAAAACCAGTTATTGCAGTAATTATCTTGTAAAACATATGGTTATTTTCTGTCTTTATTTAAAAAAAACAAATAGAAAACGTTTTCTATAATGCGTTGGTTATCTGCTGTTCTTGGTTGGCTATGAATGCTTATTATTATACGTCTGAATGGGTGTCTGTATCGAAAAAGAGGGCGGTTGGCCAAACTGCAGGCAAAAAAATAGCCAATCGCAATAATCGCAATTGGCCTATATATTTTGTGAACAAGAATAGGTTCACTAACAACGTCAGTTGGCTAGGTGACCCTCGGCTTAAGAAGGGTCAATATATACATTGCAGTTAGTGTGCCAACTTTTAAAACCACGTAAAACGGCAGTTTTATAGCAATCTGGTGCGTATTTGAGCGTTTAATTTGCGTTTTTGAAATACCCAATTGCAAAATGCAATTGCGATTTGCAACTTTAGAGTGTTTATTCGTTTTTCGGGTTTGTGTTCTTTCTGGCGACGAATGGTGAAATAAACAAAAAGCCCGTGCGATCTAAGAGCGCACGGGCTTGGGTATTGTTTCACCAATAGGAAGTATTAGATGGAGTAGAAGAAGTACAGTTGAGACTTCATTCTAATGATGATCCCGCGTATTACGTCTAGGAACGCCATAAAGCTGATAGGCTTCTCACCGCTTACCCACGCTAATCCGACAGAGCCAACAGGAATATCGTAACCCTCTGCCTCATCAATTTTTAAACGAACAAAGTGGTGCTTGTTCTGAAGGTTTTTTCCTGTGGTAACACGAACCTGCTCATCGATACCCAGCAAACTTGCTTGCGCTTCACCAGTGGCTTCTACAATGCCTTCTACGGTTGCAGAGAACACTTTTCCTGGGTATACCGCTGTCGCAAATTCCGCAGGTTGACCGACCTTAATATTACGAATCGCTTGGTGGTTAACTCGCATCAGCACGTACTTCTCTTCGGTATACATCTGGATACGAGGCATCATTGAAACACGCTGACCTTCACGAAGAATAAAGTTCGTTACAAAGCCGTCAGTCGGTGCCGTGACTTTGGTGCTGTTCAAGTCCCATTGTGCTTGTGCCAGTGTTGCCTTTGCTGAATCGACCTCAGTTTGCTTCTTGCTCACATTGGTTTCAGCTTTGTGGATGTTCAACTTCGCATTCTCGGCATCGACTTCTTTCTTGCTAAGCTGAGATTCCAATGTCGTAACGTTATACGTCGCTAAGTCTACCTTTGCTGTTTGTTGGTCGATGTCAGTTTCAGTGATCGTATGTTCTACCACTTTGTTTTGCTTCTGGTAACGATCAAGCGTCTTTGACTGCAGTACTAAGTCTGTTTTAGCCGAATCTATTTGTGCGACTGAAGCTTTGATGTCTTCAAGCGCCGATTGATAGCTGACTTTTGCAATGCTCACTTCTTGACGAGCTGTGTCTAAAGCGACCTCTGCAGACTCAAGTTGAACGCTGGCTTTGTCTCTTGCGATGACATATTTAGTGTCATCAATTTCGTAAATTAGCTGTCCTTCAGTCACATCCTGGTTTGGGTCGATGTGGACTTTGGAAGTTTTTCCCGACACATTAGTTGAATCGGGACGCAGCTGAATATGTGGAGACTGAACCACTGAGCCTCCCGATAGATCCATCGGAGTAAAATTGAGTAGGCCAACCCATACAAACAGCAACCAAGATGTACCCCCTAGGTACGCAAACGCCTTGGTGCCTTTGTTCCAAGGCATACCAACAAGTCTGAGTAAGTAAATGAACAGTGCCCAAATTGCCAAGCCTTCTAACATGTTTGGCTCTCCTCATCTTGCTTGTCGGAAGTTGTTTGCTCCTTGGTTGTGGTCGGTGACTTCCATGTGTCTCTTAGATTGATGATGGCTTTTTCCATATCAACGAAGGCCAAAATTACTGCTAGTACCCATACCCAGTGCCATACAAAACCAATCCATGTTAATGCGGTGATCAAACCGAGTTGTTGATGCTCTTTACTGTGAGCCTTGTTGATTGGTAATTCATGCACACGCCAGAAGCCGTAACATGCAGCAGCGATGGTTGCGACTAACACTACGCCTGCAACTACGTGTAGTGCGGTATCTGCGCCTGTTCCGACAAATGGGACACTAACTAAACTCATTGATATACCCTAGGTTAAATTGAGCACCGAGTGTTATTGATATCAGATTTAGAAGTTGATAATTTACCAATTACTTTAATAATGATGTCATTATGATTTGATCTGTAATAGTGACTTCTAAGTATGGTGGCTAATGAACAATTGTAACTTCTTAAGAGCATTGGGTATTTTGGGTATTTACCAATACGCAACGACTAATAAGGCTGTGAATACTGAGCAATTAGGTATTCCTAAATCGGTGTTTAATAACCCGATGAACCTTATCCCCGTAAGTGAAGTGGACAAATGGTATGGCTTACTTGAACAACAAACCGGTGATTCCGATATTATCTTGAAGCTGGCTGATAGAGTGGATATTGAAAGGCTAGGTCCTCTCTCTAACTGGTTTTTCTCGGGGCACGATCTGGCGTCGTCTATACGCCGAGTTAACATCGGGTTGCACTGTTTGCAGTCCGGGGCTTTTCTATATGGCGCTCAAGTCGGTAATTTCATCAAATGGTGCTACGACAATCCTGCTTATACTGAGGTGGGTAAAGTTCATGACTCAATTCGAGTTGCCATCTTTATGATGAAGATATTAAGGCGTTACTTGGGAGACGACTTTACTCCCGCAGCCGTCTCTATCGCAGGTTATCGCGAGAACACTCAACTCTATCAAGAGTATTTTGGGTGCAATATTCAGTGGGGCCAGCCACGAACTGAAATCTGGATACCAAGCCAGTCGAGGTTATCGAGCAATCAAGCCCCTTCTAGCGGCAAGATGAGCTTGGCAATGAACTTTCATGACTTAGATAATTACCTCAACATGCCTGATGCCGCGGATGAGCATAAGGTGACCTATGAGATGATCAATTACAGTCGCCATTTCGGCCTGCCAACACTGCATAAAGTGTCGAGTTTGCTTGGGTTATCTGAACAGCAATTTCAACGTCGATTGCATAACTTAGGCATCAACTTTTCTACCATTATGGGCTATGCGTTAAGTAATGTGGCGGTGGAGTTGTTGATGTATTCAGTGCCAATAGATAAAGTCGCGACGAGGCTCGGCTATACCAATGTCGCGAGCTTTAATCGGATGTTTAAGAAACATCGAGGTTTGACACCCAAGCAATATGTTGAGCGCCTAAAAACTGGCCTGTAACTATTCAGAGCTAACTTATGGTTCGTTTATGGATCAGGCTGGACAAGTAAACCATCCCCCAAGTACTCAAAATGAAAGGGGTGGTGAGTGGTAACAGTGACAGTTCATGAAAACCAAGTGTGATGAGACAGCTTAACAGCATGCCTAATAGGATTAACGGCCAACGGATTCGCGGATAGGGCACAAGTGCTAAAGTGGCAAGAATGGCGTTGTACCCGTAAAGACCTTGGGCTACCAGTTCGTTAGAAGCGCCAATCAACCCGCTAAATACGGTGCTAATTATTACTGCGAGCATAACCCAAATGGCATGCTTGATATTGTTGAGTGCGATGGCGACTAAGATAACGAGCCCCGACAACGCATTTTCGATGAAGCTGACTTGGCTTATCCCTTTTAACAACGGGATCACCACTGTCGGCAGGTTGAACCACGAGTTAGCCTCAATACTGATGAGTGGCATCAGTGCGGAATCAGGTGCAGAAAACGCTGACAGCTCAAAGGTTGATTGGATAATATAAATCAGCCAAGTGGTGAGGATAAAGGCGCTAGTGTAACCGCGATATTTCTCAAAACTGAATACGATGTGGGCAATCGGCACCGTGAGTAATGCACCTAACGCAGTCACTAAAGCCAATAATGGTGTCACACCAAAAAAGTTACCGATAAATAAACCAATCAAAGCGCCATTTAGCGCGTACATTCCACTATCAATGTCGTCAACTGACTTGTTGGTGTTGGTGTTGGTGTTGGTGTACATATAGCCATAGAAAGCTAATGCATAGCTGCAACTGGCGCCAAGTAAGGTAAGAAAAGCCAGCGCCAGTGACTCAATAGAAATGGCAAGCAACAGCAAAGTCGACGTCATGATAGACGGTGTGAAATAGACTTGCCCAATGCCATTGAGCAAGCCTTGAAACGGCAGAATATCCTTGTTCGTTTTCATCGTCTGATTACATTATTGAGTCATGTTAAATTTTTGTAATTCAGATTGTATACAATTTTATCAAGTTCACCATCTTCGAGTGTTAATTCTGATACCAGCGTTCACCATAAGCTTGTTGGTAATCTGGTGTTTCAATGATGCCTTCTTGTTCTGGAACGGTTTCTAACGGCCCAACAACAGTTCTATAGGGTAATACGCCAGCCCAAACTGGAATGTCCATATCGGCTTTATCATCATTCACTCCATGTTTACCAATCTTCACGGAAGCTTCTGTTAAAGGTATCGCCAACAACTCGGTCGCAGTGAGTTCTTTTTCATTACTGAGCCTCACTTCATCGGTTCTGCCTGGTGCGATTTGCTCAATAAAGATATTCAACAAGCGATCCTTTTCTTGATTGTCATCGATGACTGAAAATGACCCCAATACCACAGCAGAACGATAATGCGCACTATGATGAAATGCCGAACGAGCCAGCACCCAACCATCGAACAAGGTGAACGTTAAACAGGTTGGTTCTCCCTTTTTTAGTCCTTTTAGTAGGCGACTGTTTTTAGCTCCATGAATGTAGACTATATCACCCACTCGCCACGCGAGCATCGGGATGACCATTGGTCCTTGTTCGCCCTGCAATGCAATGTGTGCGATTAAGCTCTCATCAATAATTTGGTGCAGTTTCTCTTGTTCAAATACGGCTTTGTGAGCCCCTTTTTTAATCGTGGTTCTTTTCGTGTTAGATAACATAATCGCTCCTTAATCATTGCCTTTTGATTAATGTAGCGATTAACTGGTCTATTAAATAGAGCCACTTTTAAACACTATTTGGATCCAGTTATGCAGCCTATCGATGTCGGTGATCTACAGTTAGACGAACAACACGGCACGCGTCAAACCGCCTTGTTCCACGCGATAAGAGAGAAGATCGTTCAAGATTTATGGAGCAAGGGCAGTAAGTTACCTTCAACACGTAAGTTGGCTGTCGAGTTATCGGTGAGTCGAAATACGGTGATTTATGCGTACGAACAACTGGTTACTGAAGGCTATATCGAGAGTAAGCAAGGCTCAGGGTTTTATGTCTCGGTTGAACAACCAGAACACTTTCTAAGTTTGTCTAAGCCAAACAGTGTTCAGGATCCGAAGGTCAAACAAACAGTCAGTAAACCGAGTACAAACATAGCGACACCTAACGACATTAACCGCAGCTTTGCCCCAGGAGTTCCTGACTTAGATGCGTTCCCTTTTGCGAAATGGCAGAGGTTGCTGCAACGTCACTCTACACGTCAGAACATTGCGGGCAATCAAGAGGTTCAGGGAAGCTCAGCCTTGAGGGAAGCGTTGAGTGGGTATCTTGCAAGCAGTCGTTCCGTTCATTGTAATGCCGACAGAATCATCATCACCGCAGGTGCGCAGCAAGCCATCTCAATCGGATTAATGGCAACGTTAGCGATGGGCGACAAAATCCTCGTGGAGGAACCCGGTTATCGACAAGTACATAAAATTATCGATCTGTTGAGACTAGAGTTAGAAGGTGTAAGTGTGCGTGAAAAGGTGGGGTTGGATATTGAGAAAGTGTTGGCCAGTAATGCTAAGGCTCTGTATGTCACACCGAGTAACCAATACCCAATGGGCACGACTTTAAATACTGAGCAACGCCTTAAACTGATCGACTGGGCCAATCAACATCAGTCATGGATCATTGAAGATGACTATGACAGTGAGTTCCAGTTTGCTCATCGCCCTTACACCAGTATGCAAGGCTTAGCGGGTAAACTCGGGTTTGATGAACGAATCATTTATGTTGGTTCGCTGAGTAAAGTCATGTTCAACGGACTCCGCTTAGGTTACTTAGTGGTGCCAGAAAGTCTGGTAGCGAAGTGTCTTGAGATCAAAGACGCGCTTACTGGAGACACGGCGTCCCACACACAGGAAGCTTTGGCGGATTTTGTTCGAGAAGGCGACTTGCTGCGTCATATTAGAAAGATGCGTCGGTCATACAAACTCAAGTATGAAGCCATGATAGAAGCGATTGAAAGCGAGTTTAACGGTGATCTTGAAGTGATCAGTCAGGCAGCAGGGCTACATGTGACCGTGAAGTGGTATCAAGGTATATCTGAGACTGAATGGAGTCATAGAGCTGAGCTTGAAAATATCATCATTCGTCCGTTTGATTTTTATGAATATGGATCAAGTGATGCTCGTGATTGGAGTGGGGTGGTGTTGGGGTTTGGAAATATCCGATTGGCTGACATAAAGCCGAAGATCAAACAGATCGCTCGGCTTTTTTATCAGTAATATTGGTAGGGCTTGTTTACCATTTTCTGATTCATCACGAATCGAGTTACAACTTGTCGATAGAGACGGTGGGTTTACCTTTACCTAGCCACTTCCGCCAAGGGAGTGACAATGTCACAAAAACAGTCACAGCATAGAGCATCGACCAACTTAAACAGATAAACACCAAGGTACAGATGACCAATGAAAGCATGGCAGTGTATCTAGATGCGCCTGTTAGTAATCGGCAAGCGGCTAACATTGCGAGCAGATAAACCAGAACAAAAATACCGTTGGCGAGCTTGAGAAAGAACTCAAGGTCTAAATTAGACAGCTCACCAATCACACACGAAATAAGCACGACAAAGCCAATTGCTAACGTTGGGTAGAGCGGTACGCCGCGGCTGTTCAGTTGAGCCATTCGACTTGCAGGGCTGTGTTGGCGGGCCTGAGCCCAGATCATCCGAGACAGGCTTTGTGTGTAAAGGTTTAGGCTGGCAAAGCAAGCAAAGAACCCCAGCACGCTGATGACGGTTTTGAAGCCATTACCAAACAGTTGTTCTGTTACCCAAGGGATGGATGCGGCATCGAATTCAGATGAACCGAAAGCACCCAGCTTAAGAATCACTACTGAACAAGCCCAGTACACTAGCCCCGCAACAAAACAGCCTGCAATGATGGCGATTGGGAAGTCACGTTGTGGATTTTTGAATTCCTCTCCCATGTGAGCAAAAGCTTCTATTCCGACAAAGCACCAAAACATGACAGCTAAAGCAGCGCCGATAGACCACATTGAATTGGATGAGATGGCAGGAAGAGCAACATCGGTTGCCGTGATGTCGGCTTTCCAAACAAAAGCGCTGACTAAGGCAAAAATCGACAATGCGATCACGGTTTGCAGTCGGCCAGAAGATTTACTGCCCATCAAATTGACGGCAATAAGCAGGGCGACGGTAAAGGATTGAGCACCAAGTGGTGTATCGAGAGGTGCGGGTAACAATTGTTGAGCAAAACCACCAGCCAGTGCAATGGCCGCTGGAATACCGACAGGAATAACACTCACAAACAACCACGCCACGCTTGTTTCTAATCGCTCGCTAAACGCCTGGCGCACAAAATAGGCAGTACCACCTGCATTCGGGTAGCGTTTTCCTAATGATGCGAAGGTCAGTGCAATCGGGCAAATAGCGATAAACAGGATTAACCAAGCGAGAAGAGACAACTGTCCTGCAATGCCTGCTGCGATCGCAGGGATCATAAATAATCCAGTGCCTAGCAAGGTCGTCGAGAGTTGTCCGATTCCTGAAATAAGCGTGATTTCTTGTTTGAGTTGTGTCATTCGCTCTCCTAGCTATTTGATTCTGGTCACGGTCTTCCAGTAACTTTCTTCTGGTGTGTGAGAAGTTATGATTGAGAGCATACATTGTTGACATCAATAATACAGCTAGCGAAACGTCGTAAGACACCGTCATTTTAACGGTATTAATCCGATTCAGTGTGAAAGTGTCGGCTGTCAGAATGGCTGTTATAAGTAGGAAAGTTGTGTCAAATTAGGCGTTATAAATAGAACAATAAATGAAAAGAATCAGAAGCATGGATAAATTTGATCGCCAGATTTTGGATATTCTCAAAACCAATGCACGATGCTCAGTGAGCGATATCGCCCGAGATGTCAGCCTCTCGCGCTCAGCGGTGAACGCCAGAATCAAGAAACTGGAAAGCGACAAAGTGATTACGGGCTACTGCGCTCAAGTGGCAGAACCCAACCAAACGAAGAATGTGTGCGCTTATATCTTGTTGAAGTTCGACATGTCGAGTAGTGACCATAGTTGTGAGTCTTACGCGAAACAAATCCAGAGTATTGATGAGGTGCAATGGTGCCACTCTATTAGCGGTGAGACAGATATGATGTTGTACGTGGAAGTGGAAAGCATGGAGAGCTTGAACCGAGTTCGTGATCAGCTGCAAAGTTACCCGGATCTTCGCCACTTAATGACTCATACGGTTTTGACCGAGTTTTTCAACAAACAGAATGCGACGGTGCATTCATGTTAGGCAATATCAACTTAAACCTACTGCGTTCACTGCATGTACTTCTTGAAGAGTGTCATGTGAGCCGTGCCGCCCAACGTTTGCATATCACACAATCCGCGGTGAGCCGTCAGCTCAGCCAGTTACGTGATTTGTGTGGCGACCCTTTGCTGGTCCGTGACGGCAACAAACTGGTGCCGACCAACCGTGCATTGCTACTCAAAGGTAAACTCGACGACCTGCTTGGCGAGTTTGACCACCTGTTAGATGATAAACCCTTCGAGCCGCAAGACTGGCAGGGTGAATTGGTGTTGTCTTCGAGTGATTATGTCGCTCAGTATATTCTTCCTGTGATTGTGGCAGAGGTGTCTGCTGAAGCGCCGAACATTAATTTGGCTTATCGATTGTGGCAGCCAAACTACCTTGAAGCACTGAACGAGTCTGGGATTCATTTGGCTTCCAGTATGTTTCCCACAAAGCCAGAACATGTCTCAAGTATCAAACTTGGTGAAGATAAGTCGGTGTGTTTGATGCGAAAGTCGCACCCGCTGGCTCAACAAGCGGTTTTGAGTGCAGAAGATATTGTTCACTACTCTCACATCAAAGTGACGGGTGGTGGAGATAAAGACAGTTACGCGGACATAGCATTGAAGAAGCAAGGGCTGAAGCGAAGAGTGGCTTTACAGGTTCCGTTCTTTTCATCTGCTGGTACTGTGTTATTGCAAGACGACTATCTGATGATCGTGCCAGAACATATCGCCTATAACCTAGGTCGACACCTCGATACTACCTACTTTTCGTTGCCATTTGATACGGAAATGCATACCTATTGGTTAATGTGGCATCCTAAATATGACAACGACTCTGCCCACAAATGGGCGCGAGAAAAAGCATTCCAAGCCATGCAAAAGTCGAGTTACAATATCAGTATGACTTGAAATCATAGGTGTGATGATAATCTTTGATTTCAAATAATACCTCCTGCGAATTATGGTAAGTGCCAAGTATTGAGTATTAAGCGTAGAGCGTTCAGCTGGAACGCTTTATTTTATTAGGAATGGAATGATGACAGTAACAATTTGGTTTTCTTTATTAGCGATTTGCTTGTTGGGTGCAATGTCTCCGGGCCCAAGCTTGGCGATGATCGCTAAACACAGTTTGGCTGGTGGCCGTATGAACGGGCTTATCGCAGCTTGGTCACACGCTGCTGGTATCGGTATTTATGCGTTCGCAACCATTGTTGGTTTAGCCGTTGTGCTTGAGCAATCCCCAATGTTATTTAAAGGTATTAGCTTAGCGGGGGCTGCTTATCTGCTTTATCTTGGCGTTAATGCGTTACGTTCGAAAGGTGGTGTTGCCGCGAAATTAGAAGCGGGTGAAAAGATGAGTTACATGCAGTCTGCTCGTGAGGCTTTCTTGATCTCTATCTTGAGCCCAAAGATCGCGCTGTTCTTCATCGCTCTGTTTAGCCAATTTGTTGCGTTAGGTAATGAACTGACCAATCAAGTGATTATCGTCTCAACACCGCTACTTGTAGACGGTTTATGGTACACATTTATCACCTTGGTGCTGTCTAGCCCTTTGATTGTTGAACGTATTCGTTCGAAAGCGCAGTTGATTGACCGATTGTCAGGTGTGGTGTTGATTCTGCTTGCTGTGCGTGTGGTGTGGATGATATAGCAGTAAACGATAAGAATAAGTAACTAGGGTCTGTTAACTTTTAGTGGTTAAATTTTGTTCGAGATAGAATCGTTTTAGGCGCGGCAAGGAGTATGTAGCCTAGTCATTCTAAGTTAATACTTCTTAACAAAGCATAAAACGATTCTAGCCGAACCCTTCGGGCAGCCTTTGTGGTTCATTTCTACTGCGTTATCGGCTTCTCATGTAGGCTAGCTACACTTCAAAGCCTCTGCCTTGTAGAAATTTCCCACAAAGTGCTGCAAAAATCAGCTCTAAAGGTCAACAGACCCTAGACGTTCACCAGAAACGACACTCATTAAAAAAGGCTCACTAGACGTTATCTAGTGAGCCTTTTTGATTTCTCTGGATTAGCTTTTGGAAGACTTGAGCTTATTAGCCTTCAGAGTTCAGTACGGCATCTAGCTTCGCCATCGAGTCTGAGAAGTAGGGGTTGTAGGTCAAACGCGCATGGTTCTTCCCTTCTTCACGATAGCCCCAAGCTGAGTACCAAACCTCACTGGTTGCATTGCATTGTTCTTCAAACCCTTCTGCCTGACCATTGGAGCAAATCTTCTCGCTACCATTGATTCCGTAATAAGGGTTGTTTGGTGAGAACAGTAAGCCCATGTGAGAGCCGTTCGAGATGCGTTGCTCTGGGATCTTCATGCTGTACTGAACAGCGCGAGGATCCTCGAGAGTCGTCTCTCCTTGCCAAACCAACACATTGTTTGGATTCGGCATAGATTCAGTAAAGGCTTGCTGAACGTAGTTGGTGTCAATCACGCTGTCGCCTTCACTCATCATAATAAAAACTGGTTTATCGAAGTGTTTATCTTGTAAGTCACCACGTACGACTTCTGATGTCTCGTAGTAAACCGATGCACCATTCATTGGCAACGAGTTGTAACGCAACACATTGTCTTCAGGATCTTGATCCGCCCAAGTGACAAAGTAGCTTGCTAGTCCCGCGTATTGAACGGCAGACGAGCTCGGTTGAAACGCAGGTGAGAACAGCAGTAACCCAGAGATCTTTGGATCGTTCATCGCCTGTGAAGTCACGAGGTTCGCGCCGGTTGAATAGCCGCCTAGCCAAACAGAATCATACTCTTGCTCAAGTAACTTCGTATGATGAGCCACCACACCTTGCCAATCTTCTAGGCTCGGCTGCATTAAATCACCCACGCGACTGCCGTGACCCGGAAGTAATACGGTTCTCACTAAGTAACCTTGCTCTGCCAAATGGGTAGCGATGTCTTTAAATGAGTAAGGTGAGTCGCCTAATCCATGAACCAATAATACCGCCTTGCCGTTTGGCGAGGTTGGTTGATACTCGGTTGGTGAATTGAGTTGGATCTCGAGTTGCTTGTCTTCCGTCATGAACACGCGGTTTTTCAATAACCAATCTTGTGTGTCATTGACGTAGGCATCAAAGCTGTCTTGCTGATAGCTAGGCAAGTCTGGAGATGTTTCGTAAGCGGGTATCGGTGTCTCGTTGGAACAACCAACGAGACTTAAAGTCGTTAAGGCCAGCAGTGCTAGGAGGGGCTTTCTTTGCATTATGTAATCTTGTCTCTGTTGTGCTTTCACTATGTCTGAAACTAAAGTTTAGGTTACTTTTTGCTTGAAAGGTCTTCGTATTCACCTTCAATAACACCGGCATCATTGGTTGATGACTGACGAGTGTTCATATGAGCTGCGAAACCTTGTTTCTTCATTTGATTCTGAATGCGCTTGCCAGTAATTAAAGCTGCAATAGCTAAAGGAATAGCAAGGATCAAGCTTGTGAATAACGCCAAAAGGCCAGTAAACAATGCAACAATCGTAACTAATATATTTTTCATATTCATTCCTCTTTTTCTATGTTGTTACTTTATCGCTTCTATTCTGAACGAAACATGAACGCCGTTAATAAATCTCTGAGAGTCACTATGACACGGATGTGTGCTGTTAGGGAGTTTATATGTAGTCATAATCACGCACTAAAAACATGGAATAAAACTAAGTTTAATAAAATCAATATGTTAAAAGTTGGCACGCTTGATGCTCTATAGGGGTTGGAATAAGTCACTGTAAGCAAAGTACTTACAGTTAATAAAAATTACTGGAGCCCTTATATGTTCTGTATTCAATGTGAACAAACAATTCAAACCCCAACCGTAAAAGGCTGTTCTTTCGCACAAGGTATGTGTGGTAAAACTTCGGAAGTATCCGACCTTCAAGACGTGTTGGTGCATTCTCTTCAAGGTGTTTCTTTTTGGGCCAATTTGGGCCGTGCGTGTGATGTTATTGATACTGAAATCGACGAGTGGGCGCCAAAAGCGTTTTTCGCAACACTAACCAACGTTAACTTCGACCCTGCTCGTATCATCGAATTCGCACAACAGTCCCATGAATTCAAGCAGCGTTTAGAGCAACAGGTTCGCGCGGCAGCGACATTGATTGGTTTTGAGATCCCAGCGCTTTCTGCTGCTGCTCAATTCGACCTTCCAACGGACTCTTCAGAGCTATTGGCGCTTGCCCCTCAAGCGGCGGTAAACCGTGGTCACGACTCTCAACACGAAGATGTGATTGGTCTTCGCCTTCTTTGCCTATACGGTCTAAAAGGTGCAGCAGCTTACATGGAGCACGCACGTGTTCTTGGTCAAACTGATAATGCTATTTTCGCTGAATACCATGAAATCATGGCGTTCCTAGGTACAGATCCATCAGACCTAAAACAACTGTTAGATACGTCTATGCAGATCGGCTTAATGAACTACAAGGTCATGGAAATGTTGGATAAAGGCGAGACAGATACCTTCGGTCACCCTCAACCAACAACCGTGAATGTGAAGACGAAGCGAGGTCACTGTATCCTTGTTTCTGGTCACGACCTGCATGATCTAGAAAAGATCCTTCAACAAACGGAAGGCAAGGGCATTAACGTTTACACCAACGGTGAGATGCTACCTGCACACGGCTACCCTGAACTAAACAAGTACCCACACCTTGCGGGTAACTACGGCAGCGCTTGGCAGAACCAGCAAAAAGAATTTGCGAACTTCCCAGGTGCGATCGTAATGACATCTAACTGTCTGCTTAACCCAGATGTGGGCTCGTACGCTGACCGCCTATTTACGCGTAGCATCGTAGGCTGGCCGGGTGTTGCTCACCTTGAAGGTGACGATTTCAGTGCAGTGATCGATTGTGCTCTTGCGCAAGAAGGCTTTAAGCATGACGAGATCGAGCAAATGATCACTGTCGGTTTTGGTCGTAACGCCTTGATGGAAGCAGCGCCTGCGGTTGTTGAACAAGTGAAAGAAGGCAACATCAAACACTTCTTCCTAGTGGGTGGTTGTGACGGCGACAAATCTGAACGTAGCTACTACACAGATTTCACAGCTCAAGCGCCAGAAGATTCAGTAATCCTGACATTGGCATGTGGTAAATTCCGTTTCAACAAAAACCAATTCGGCGACATTAACGGTATTCCACGTCTGCTCGATGTTGGCCAATGTAACGATGCATACTCAGCGATTCAGCTTGCTCTTGCGCTGTCTCAAGAGTTTGATTGTGGCATCAACGAACTACCACTAACACTTGTTCTTTCTTGGTTCGAGCAAAAAGCGATCGTTATCCTGCTTACTCTGTTCGCACTGGGTGTGAAAGGTATCTACACAGGCCCAACAGCGCCTGCATTCCTAACTGAAAACCTACTAAAGATTATTCAAGACGAGTTCGACATGCGTTCTATCTCAACGCCAGAGCAAGATCTTAAAACAATCTTAGCGGCTTAATCTAAGCCCACTCCCAAGCCCCGTTGTTGCTGTTCTCTAGGAACGTGCAGCGGCGGGGCTTTCTAGATTTAATTCTTTAGTATCAGTAAGGTGTGTGAACTATGTATGCATGGTCGAATAGCGATTCAATAAATTTAGTGTGTTTAAAGAAATGGCACGAGACGCCAGATACGGTCAGCTTTGAGCTTGGCAGTATTCCACAAGACTTACATTTCAATTTTAAGCCCGGTCAGTTCATCACCTTGGGTTTAGATATGCCGACGAAAACGGATTACCGTGCTTATTCAGTGGCTTCTTGCCCCGAAGATAACCGCCTGAAGTTGACGGTCAAGCGTGTGGAAGGTGGCTTGGTTTCGAACTTTATTGTCGATGAGCTTGATGAAGGTGACGAGGTTTCTGTGTTGAAGCCGGCAGGCGCGTTTAACTGTATTGATTGCATGCCAACGGCGACAAAGAAAGTAACGCTAGTGAGTGCTGGCTGTGGCATTACACCAGTCATAGCGATGGTAAAATATTGGTTGTCTCAAGACAGTGACATCGAGATTGATTTCGTCCACATGGCACGCAACAAGCTTGAGACTATCTACTTTCAAGAACTTCATCAGCTCGATGAATCACATGCGAATTTCAACTTAAAACTGCTGTTAAAAGACAACGAAGGAACAACCGCCCCTCAAGGTCGTTTAGATAAAAACTGGTTGGTGAAACTGAGCCCAGATATCATAGACAGAACGGTTTACCTATGTGGGCCTGTCGGCTTCATGCAAGATATTGAGAGCTATCTGAAAGAGCTTGAGTTCAACATGGATAACTTCTATCAAGAAAGCTTTACTCCTGCTACTCAGGATGCTCAATCAGAAGCGTCAAACGCCGAAATTGCTGACGATACGAATGGTGCTGTTAAGGTATTTGTGCCTGCGTTCGGCGCTGAAGTTGAAGCGGAAACTGGCACACCATTGGCGGATTCATTAGAAAAAGCAGGCGTTCCAATTATTATCGCTTGTCGTAGTGGGATTTGTGGTTCGTGTAAATGCAAAGTGACCAAAGGATCTGTGGAATCAAGCAGCCAAGAAACATTGACGCCAGAGCAGATTGAACAGGGCTACGTGCTTGCATGTTCAAGCTCGATTCAGTCAGATGTTGAGGTTGAGTTATAACAGACGTAAAGCTGTGCAAGAGTGATGAAGACAAGATCTTATTATAGCGATAAAAGTTAGGGCGCTAGATGTAAAAAGGCCACCTAGATCAGTTAGAGAGAGCAGATCTAAGTGGCAACCCTCTTGTTTATACGGGGGAGTAAAACAAAAGGGGTTGCGAAGTCCATACAGACTTCGCAGATATAGTTATTATGTTGTGGAGCTTGTTGCGATGGACGTATCTACAAGAGCGAAGTTAATTAAACTTCTGGGTATGTCTTGTAGCGTACACCCATCATCTGTTCCATACAGTGAACAACTTGGCAGCTGTAGCCAAACTCGTTATCGTACCAAATGTACAGCACGGCACGGTTGTCTTGTGCGATAGTCGCCACACCGTCAACCACACCTGGGTGACGAGAGCCAACCAAGTCGGTAGATACAATCTCAGTCGAGTCTGTGTAATCAATTTGTGCAGACAAAGCAGAAGACAGCGCCATTTCACGCAGGTACTCGTTCAACTCTTCTTTGTTTGTGCCTTTCTCAAGGTTTAGGTTCGCAACTGCCATTGAAACGTTTGGCGTAGGAACGCGAATCGCATTACCTGTTAGCTTACCTTCCATTTCCGGCATCGCTTTTGATACTGCTTTAGCAGCGCCAGTCGATGTCAGTACCATGTTCAATGATGCAGCACGACCACGACGATCACCCGAGTGGAAGTTATCGATTAGGTTTTGATCATTGGTAAATGAGTGCACCGTTTCGATGTGACCAGACAGCACGCCAAACTTGTCGTGAACCGCTTTCAATACTGGCGTGATTGCGTTAGTAGTACAGCTTGCTGCAGAGATGATGGTGTCTTCTGGCTGAATAACATTTTCATTCACACCAAATACCACGTTCTTGATGTCGCCTTTACCAGGTGCAGTCAGTAGCACTTTCTTCGCACCGTTACACGCAACGTGTTGGCTCAGGCCTTCCGCGTCACGCCATACGCCTGTGTTATCAACCACAAGTGCATTTTCAACACCGTAAGCCGTGTAATCCACTTCTTCTGGTTTGTTTGCGTAGATAACTTGGATGAAGTTACCGTTAACGATGATCGCTTTGCGTTCTTGGTCTACAACAATGCTGCCGTTGAATTGGCCGTGTACAGAGTCACGACGAAGCAGGCTTGCACGTTTTTCTAGGTCGCCATCTTTGCCGCCGCGTACAACGATTGCACGTAAACGCAGTGGGTACCCCGGGCCACTTTTCTCGATCAACAGACGAGTTAGCAGTCGGCCAATACGACCAAAACCGTACAATACAACGTCACGAGGTTCTGTCATTGCATCGCCTTCAAGCGATTCGATAAGTGCAGTTTGTAGGAAATCATCCAACCCATGTGTGTGTTCGCGATCTTGCCAGAATGAATGCGCAAGGCGACCAACATCAATACGACATGGAGATAAGTCCATAGAGAGAAGGTGTTGAATAATAGGTTGAGTCTGTTCTGCTGTAAGAGGAGAACCAGTGTAACGTTTTGCGATGCGGTGAGCTTTGATGATGTCGATAGTTGTCGCGTTAACTAAGGTCTTACCAAAGAGGATAACTTCTACGCCTTTTTGACGGTATAACTGACCTAAAGTTGGAGCGATGGATTCAGCAATGGTTTGACTAGTTTGCCAATCTAGGAGGTGCTTTTCGGGACTCATCTTTACTCGGGACCTTTCACGTTAAGTTTCTGCATTCATGGCGGTTGTAGGGAAGCCAATCAGCATAGGGGATTTGAGGCATCAGTCTGTGGTCTTTATTGCCACTTAAATGTGCTGATATACCTTGTGTGTAACTTGTAATTTTTATGTGGCAGGATTGTAAGGTACGACGGGTTATTCTGCTAGGAAAAATAAATGCAGACAAAATATCTGTAAATTGGCTTTATATTAGCCATAAATCAAGATTTGAACGTCGATAAAGACTATTGACTTTAATAATCTGTAGCACTTATTTTTCGTCAAAAAATACTCAATTCAAAGGATAATATGTAATACAGGTCATATTGAACATTAAAGGTGTGATCGCTAACTCAAGTTACACGTAAACAGTAAACGATAAATAAGGGAATTAACGAGTATTGATGTTTGACCTTTGAATAAGCCTAGCTTGAGTGTGAAAAGTGCATCACGCAAACGATTGGATGTCACAATTTTAACCTAACTATCCACTTTGTTAGCACGCAGAGTCATTATTCACAGTCTAGTTGAGCCGCAGAATGTGGATGTGTACTTGTTATGCCGGTGATAATAACTGGAGAAAACGTCTTTTGTTTACATTTTGCTCACTAAAACCTCGCTTGCTTACATCTCATTTGTAGAAACCTCCTCGAGTAGACCTCTCTCACGTAACGTTCACTTGTCTAAAATCGGCTTGTCTCAATCTCACTTAGTAAAGCAGACTCCTCCGCTTTAAAGCCCTGTTTTGGATGCCTGTTGATTCTAATTTTTCGTTCTGGGCTCAGAGTATCATTTGTTCATATCCAATTTGATCAATAACCCCCTGTTAATGTCCTATTCTTAATTTGGGCTAGGTAAATTACTTTCGGGAAGGGAGTCGTTATAAAAATGATAAATATGTCAATTAGATGGCGTCTTATTTTTCTTTCCACGGTTTCTGTACTCATTATGTTCGGGTTTACAGTGAATGAAGTGCTTAAGAACGATGAGAAGATGAATCACCTTGAAACAACGCGTATTAAGGTCGAAGCGCTTCAATCTTTTAATACGGTTTCAAGTGATGCTTATCGATGGTTGGTGCTGTCTAATGACTCCCCTGAGAAAGGTCAGTTGCTTTTAACACTGCAATCAGAACTGGATAGACTGACTCAGTATGGAACGCGACTTCAACAGTTCGACAGCAATTGGAGTATTGATCCTCAGTTAGCTGAATTGAAAAAGCTGTTGATGACCCTAGCTAGTACATCTGAAACCAGAGACAGCAGACAATTGACAGAGCGTGCTTTCGACTTGTTAAAAGACGTGCTGATGGAGCTGTCTGAATATCGTATGGCCTTAGTCGATGAAAATATCGGTCAAGCTGAAGCGATGTTTATCAATCTTACGCATTATGTGTTTTGGACTCAGAGAGAAGCGTGGTTAAGCTTCAGTTTGAATCGCTCCCCAGAGTTTAAAAACCAATACTTGCTTAGCTATGTCTCTGCTCTAGAGAGGCAGCAACAGCTATTAGATACATTTTTCCGTTCGGATACGCGTTCTCCAAACATTAGACAGTTGCTAAACGCTGTCGCCAAAGATGAATTCCAAGACAAATTTACATCTCGAATCCTCAAAGGGGACTTTTCATCACCCGAAATATATCAACACTTGAAAAGCTTAGAGGTTAAAAAACGGGCTATTTCAAACGCGATTGGCGCTTACACCAATCAAATACAGTTTGAACTGACCAAGAATATCGCGTTGCAGAAAAGGCAAACCTTGGTCATGACGTTGCTTATACTCATCGCTTCTGGTGTTTTGATGTGGCTTGGGGTTGCGACATCTCTGCGCTTAAACAAAAACCTGTCGATTATTTTGAAAGGTGTGTCGGAATGCGCTGATAGCTACGGCCAGCCAAAGGTGATTCGTATCCAAGGGAACGATGAGCTTGCCGAGTTCACTGAAACCCTAAATCGAGTGATGGAACGCAACTATCTGCACAACAAAGAGTTGATAACAGCAAAAGAAGACGCGATTTCGGCTAACAAAGCCAAAAGCGCATTCTTAGCAAATATGTCACATGAAATACGCACGCCACTTAACGGGATCATTGGCATGGCTGAGATCTTATCTCAAAGCCAACTGAGCCCAAATCAACAAGAAGTACTGGGGGATATCGAATCGTCCTCTCACTCTTTACTGGTGCTGCTGAATGACATACTCGACCTGTCTAAAATCGAGTCGGGTAACTTGATGTTGTCACCACACAATGCTGATTTGCGAGAAGCGGTTTATGACTCTGTGAGTGTGATTCAGTCGAAAGCGATAAGTAAGGATATTGAGCTCGACATCAATATCGATTATCAAACGCCGTCACAACTGTTTTTCGATGAGTACCGCGTGAGACAGGTGCTGACCAATCTGCTTTCTAATGCCATCAAATTTACGTCTAAGGGCACAATTACAACTGACATTGCTTATACACCTATGTCTATGGGCAGGGGCAAGCTTGAATGCAGCGTGTCTGATACCGGGATTGGGATTGAGCCCGAGAAGTTAGAGTCCATATTTGAACCTTTCACTCAAGAAGATGGCAGCATTACCCGTCAATTTGGCGGTACGGGGTTAGGGCTTGCGATTTGTCGACAGCTTGTTGATTTGATGGGTGGTTACATTACCGCGCGTTCAGTGAAAGGAGAGGGCTCTACATTCACTTTTTGTTTGTATGTCGATGTTGTAGAAGCGCCTGTTCAAACTTTCGATAACCTGAGCCGAGCGACCATCATCTCGAACTCTTTCAATTACCTCGATCAGCTCGTTAAAGAGTGTGAGCGTTTGAATGTTCGAGCCAATGTGGTGTCATCCATTGCTGCCCTTAGTGAAAGTGTAAAAGAAAGTGACTTCATACTTTATTGTCATACCTTGCACCACTCTATGGAAAAAGATCTTGCGACGTTGAAGGTGATATATCCTCTTGCTCGCGTCATCGTTTGTCAGCATCACCTATTTAAAACCAACCTAATCAGAGAAACGGTCCACTCGACTCATACCTTGCCATTCTTGGGCCGACGTTTCTTAACCAGCTTACAATCTCTCGATGTGGGCGAAGAGCAAACGCCTCAAGTGGAAGCAAAAGATGAAGAAGTTCGCTCTCTGAATCGACGCATTTTGATCGTTGAAGACAATCTGATGAATCAAAAAATAGCGAGCTTCTTCCTTGAGCAAGCGGGTTATGAATATTTGATTGCCAGTAATGGCCAAGAAGCGGTGGATGTCATCACCCAGGGTGCTCAGTTTGATGCAGTCTTAATGGACTGCATGATGCCTGTTATGGATGGCATAACGGCGACTCGTGCGATACGTCAGTGGGAAGCCGATCAACAAGTCACACCATTACCCATCATAGCTTTAACCGCCAGTGTTCTAGAAGAAGACATCAAAGATTGTTTTGAAGCCGGTATGAACGCCTACTTACCTAAACCCTATAAATCTCACCAGCTGTACGATCTTTTCAGTAGCCTTGATATTGTCTAGGGCTCCCGTATCAAGGCTAGCGCGGCGCTACTTAACGAACTTCCAATCCAAGGTTGTATTGTGCAAGGCAACGACCGACATAGCTGATGTTCAGCAAGGCTGCGACTAAGATGGTGCTGATGTGGGCGACGATTTGAATTGGCAGTGAGAAGTGATCGGCCATTGGATAAGCAACAATAATACTGAGAAGCATAAGCAAGGTTGTGATAGCTAGACTGAAGTTTGAAACAGAAAGCAGAGTTTGAAAGCGTTGAGTCATCGTCTTCATATTGAATTCCTAATTGCTATTAATAATTATGATACTTGTTATTAATATCAATTAGCGTTCCAGTTTTAATTTACATTTAAAATCATAATCTTATGTAATTTCGCTTGTTTTTAGAGTCTAAGTGACACGTGCGAATTGCAGGTCTTTATGACTTGATCGTGTTTCTTTACCATTGTCTAAACCCACAAGTATCGATGTGGAATCGAACACCTGAATATAAACCAAGCCCAACATTATTTTTTTGCCCGAATTCCGAATGAATATTTTTAAGTTTCACGTGTAGATCTTCGCGAGTAATGTCATTTGCAGGCACTAGGTCTAAGGCACAAAACTCTAAGTGCTTACTTCGCAGTGCACCACCAGCTTGTTGATTGTAGATATCGGTTCGCTCTCCAGATACTGGTATAACAACACCGATTTCAGGCTCAATATATTGTTGTATGTACTTCAGGGTATTGATCATGTTTGGCACATGTTTCTTATTTGGGAGGGTAAACAAGGTTGTATTACTCATTGCCCAATCCGTCCCTTGCAATAGAACGAGATGCAGAGGCATGCTCTGAGTAACGCCATTGTCCTTGAGTTGTTGTCCGATTGCTCTCACTTGGTCTTGAGCGTGATTGAGGAGCATCCAACCTCGAAATGCTGATCGGGTCGGAACCTTGTAGCCATGAACATCGACCACGAGATCGTCATAAGTGATTTCGGTTTCTTCGGTATAAAGTTTCTCAAATTTTTCAGGGTAAGGTTGTGTCGTTGATAACGCCAAGGTTATCAGAATACTTCCGTACATAAAGTCTCTCCATCGCTAGTGTACACTCGTTATTTAGTTTGATACTGCTGTTGAGTTTCATTCATTTTGCTTAGGTACGCTTAAGCCTAGACGGTTAGGTTTAGATGCTTAAGTATAGACGCTGGAGTTTAGGTAAAAAAAACCCACTACTAAGAGTGGGTTACTAACATTGTTACAAGTAAATTAGCGAGGTTAGATTACTTCTTACCTTGGATTTGCTTGTCTTCTTCTGTCAGTTCACGAATGCGACGGCTGATGTCACGGCGAGCTTTAGAAATCTCAGCGCTCTTGATGATGTGGTCATCAACACGGTCTTCGTAGTCAGCTTTCATATTTTTGATAATGCCTAGGATCTCGTCGTGGGTCATCTCTGGCTTGATGTAATCAAGTAGGTTATCAAGAAGGTCGACACGCTTACGGTTGTCACGAACTTTCTTTTCGTTGTCTAAAAGTTCACGCTTAAGTTTGTTCTTACGTCGTGCTTGGTTAACAATTTCAAATACGCTGCTCATAGATTCCTTTTCCTATTCGTCAAATACGTTGTCTGCTTCTGATTAAAGCACATCAATTGATGATGTAACAGTCTTTAGATCAAAGCAAAAGTAAGGTTGTTTAATTATTCGTCACTCTCGCTGATGTGTGATTGTTTTTATCTTACCGTTCAAGTTAGTATCCCATGTAGATACTGCATTGATACGAAATGTGAAATGAATCAACAACAATTGGAAAACGAAGAATTGGACGAGAATGTCACTGAACCTTCAGCAGAACAAAACAAGCTTCGTGATGCGTATGTACAAGAGCGTACTTATTTGGAAGTCGTGGAAATAGAGCTAAACCGTTCTAAGATCATAATGATTGATGAACAGGGCAGAAAGAAACGAGTACCAATTTTGTCTGAACACTAGTTACTGCATTGTTAGGTGTTGAGATGGAATTATCAAAATAATAAAAAGGAAAAACGATGAACACAGTACTTTCCCCAATTGAAGCGAGAATTATCGGTTGTTTGATCGAGAAAGAAGTCACTACTCCCGATCATTACCCACTGACACTGAACAGTTTAACCACGGCATGCAATCAAAAGAGTAACCGTGAACCTGTTCTCTCTCTTTCTGAGTCAGATGTTTTAGATGCAGTTGATGGTTTAATCGGACGTCGCATGGTGAGTGATGAGAGCAGCTTCAATAGCCGTGTTAATAAGTATCAGCATCGTTTCTGCAACACTGAGTTCGGCGATCTGCAATTTACAGAGCAAGAGCGTGCAATCATCTGCTGTATGTTACTGCGCGGTGCGCAAACACCCGGTGAACTTCGTACTCGAACGGGTCGCCTTGCAAACTTTAGTGATGTGAAAGAAGTAGAAGCAACATTAGACAAACTCGCTGCAAGAGAAGCAGGTGCCTTGGTTGTGAAGCTGCCACGCGAAGCGGGTAAACGTGAATCACGCTACCAGCATTTGTTGAGCGGTGAAGTGGACGTTGAAGCGTTTGCGATGGCATCAGTAAGCGCGGCTGCCCCCTCTGCAACGAGTGAAAAGTTTGAAGAGCTTGAGTCTGAAGTTGCAAGCCTACGAGCAGAAGTGGCAGAGCTTAAGGCTCTGGTTGAATCACTGCTTTAAATGTCAGATGCTGATAAAAATGCGGATTGGGTCGTGTACTTGATCCGCAATCGTCACAATGCCCTTTATTGTGGCGTGACGAACAACCTAGAACGTCGATTTGAACAACATCAAACCGGTAAAGGCGCCAAAGCTTTAAAAGGTAAAGGCCCACTTAAGCTGGTTTGGAGCTTTGGTGTTGGCTCAAAAAGTGAGGCGTTGAAAACCGAATACGCGATCAAGCAGTTGCCCAAATCCCGCAAAGAAAAACTGGTATCACTCAAACTGATTATTGAGTGGCAAAAAGACAAAATTCAATATATCGAAGTCTCATAATTCATAGCTAAAATGTTTGTTATTGATTAAATCTTAATAGTGTAAGGAGCTATATCGGCTCTAGCTAAGCTTATGAATTTAAATGGTAATTACTCTTACCGTGAATGGGCTGAAATCATAATTTAACTCGTTGTTCTTAATCTCCATTCCAAATTAACATATTGCTCATTTAGAATGTCGTTCTAATTAGTGTTAGACGCTATCATTTATCATCGTTGTCCTACATAATATCCATTAGCCATACAAAGAGATGGTGTCATGCTAGGTTAAAAAATGAGCCAAAGTAGCTCATATAAAACGAGAAAAATATGAAACGTTTACTGATGTTGTTTGGACTTGCCGTATTTTCTGCGTCCGCTCTCTCCCATGGTACTCATGTCCTCAATGGGTACTGGGAATACCAAGATTATCTTTCCACTTTTCCAGAACAAAGAGCATTGACCGATAAAATGGTCGAGGCTGTACAAAATCACCCTGTGCCACTGAGAAGAATCCAAGACAAACCAATTACGATTTCCGTGGTGTATCCGGGCCAACAGATCTCGGATTACTGGGTTCGCAATATTCAAGCTTTTGAGAAGCGTCTCGATAGGCTGAAGATCCGCTATCAAATAAATCAAGTGTTTACCCGTATTAATGCCGATCTCGCGCAGCAGAGTATTTCGTTGCAAGAAGCGATTGAAAACAAGACGGATTATTTGATTTTCACGCTAGATACCACGCGCCACCGCAAGTTTATCGAGCACGTGTTGACCTCTACAGACACCAAACTGATTCTTCAAAATATCACGACGCCAGTGCGAGCTTGGGCAGATAGACAGCCATTTATGTATGTGGGTTTTGACCATGCGACAGGCAGTTTAAAACTGGCGGACTATTTTAAACAAGTAAGTCCGCCAGACAGTAAGTATTCTGTTTTGTATTACTCACAAGGCTATATCAGTGATGCGCGTGGAGATACTTTTATCCATGAAGTGAATACGGATACCAACTTTACCCTTAAGTCTTCGTTTTACACAAAATCAAACAAAGACAGTGGCTACCAAGCGGCTAAAATCAGCATAGAGAACGATAAGGATCTAGACTTTATCTATGCATGTTCAACGGATGTCGCTCTCGGTGCAATGGAAGCGATTCGTGAATCGGGCCAAGACATCTTAGTGAATGGTTGGGGAGGCGGCTCTGCTGAACTTGAAGCCATTGCAAGGGGCGACCTAGATGTTACTGTCATGCGTATGAACGACGATACAGGCATTGCAATGGCAGAGGCGATCAAGTGGGATCTAGCCGGTTTGGAAGTGCCTACCGTTTACTCTGGTGAATTTGAAATTGTCACCAAGGAAGATTCCCCAGAACGTATTTCAGAACTTAAACAGCGAGCATTTAGGTACTCAGGTCACTAATGAAGAAAAGTTACGCCAGTACACCTAGAAACACTTTAGCTAGACTCATTACGCGTATCGTTATTTTGGTGATAGGCGTGATGGCACTTGGCGTGCTTATTCATAATTATGAAACCAGCAGTAATATCGTACAGCAAGAGACGAATCGAACGGTACAGCAAACCTCAAGCCTGATCCAAAACATGTTTGATTATCGTTTGTCGGTGCTGCAAATCCATCAAGACAGTAGCTCACACAGTGAAACTCTCAGAGAGCACTTTGATACGGGTAATGACGAGACTCTGAGCTACTTTTTCTTTGGTGTTGACCAACGTGAACCGGATCATGCACCAGATTTACGCTTTGTCTCAACCCACGATGGTTTGGCTTGGGAAGACGGCAACAGTCAATTTTATGGTTTGGATGAGTCCAACTTAAAGCATATTTCTGATGAGGTTTCGTTCAGCAGTAATTGGCATTTTATTAAACTGAGGACAGATATAGGTAAGCGTCACTTGTTGGCTCGCCGTACCCCTATTGTTGATAACGCTACTGGGGAAGTCCTTGGTCAACTCTATATCGCCATTGTGCTTGACAACAACTTCTCTTTGGCTGAGTCAATCCAACAGGGCAGTAATAGCGAAAATATCGTGATTGAAGCGCACGGTACACCGGTGACATCGACATTCAGTGGTGATGAAAGCTACACCATTACTGACATCCTCAATTACCAAATGTACGAACAGTTGCCGCGTCATTTCGTTACCATCGCAACCATTAAGATTAATGCTGTTGAAACTCCTTTAATCATTCGAGCTGTTCAAAAAAATAATAATTTCATTGCGTTAGAAGAGAATTATCAGCGTGCGATCATCGTGGTGATTGTGGTGATCATATTGATGTCTTTTTTTGCTCGAACTTGGATTCAAAAGAGAGTCTCAGCCGAGCTTGATAAGCTAATGGACTTTACTCGTTCGGCAAGTGCTAGCGAAGAGTACAACAAGTTCGATGGCTCTAACATTTTCGAATTTCATCATATTGGTTGTACTCTTGAAGACACCTTTGAGCGCTTATCTGAACAGAATCAAAAATTCCAAGATCTCTTTAACTTTGCTCATTCGCCTATCTTAGTTTGGTCTGAAAAAGGCGATTTGATTCAGATGAACCCCGCCGCTCGCATGGCGTTGTTCGATGCTGATGACAATTATGGTCCAATTGCCCAAGAGTTTGAGCAGCGAATGCTGCCTAATATTCAAATGGTGGTTCAGGGTTCTAAACTGACGGGTATTAACGTACACATTGGTGAAAAGGTGTTTCGTTGGAACATGTCTGCTATTCGCGTGGAACACGGCATCACAGGAGTGGTGGTACAAGGGCAAGATATTACTAAGCTAATCGAGGCGGAAAGACAGGCTGATCGAGCAAGAGAAGAAGCTGAGCATCTTGCGAATGTGCGAGCAGACTTCTTAGCTAAGATGAGTCATGAGATTCGCACGCCGCTCAACGGTATTCTCGGTGTGTCTCAGCTGCTCAAGCGCTCTATGCACAATGAAGATAATCGCGAGCAGGTGGATGTACTGTGTAATAGTGCGGAACATTTACTGGCGGTACTTAACGATATCTTGGACTTCTCAAAGATTGAGCAAGGGCAGTTTAATATTCAAAAGAAAGACTTCCGTTTAGGGGAGTTAGTTAATACCTTAGACAGCATCTATCGACCGCTGTGTGAAGATAAATCCGTCGAATTTACCATTGTGAATCACTTGGTTGATGACATTGAAATCAATACCGACCAAGTACGCCTCAATCAGATCATGTTTAATCTGTTGAGTAATGCTTTTAAATTCACTCATCAAGGCGGTATCTCCGTCAGCTTTGAGCTCGAGAGTATCTTTAACTCCGATCACGCCAGCTTGATCGTTCGAGTGAAAGATTCTGGCATTGGTATTGATGAAAGCAAAATTGATGCTGTTTTTGAACCCTTTGTTCAAGCCGAAGAGACCACCACTCGTGAATATGGTGGCACTGGTTTAGGACTTACAATTGTAAAAAATCTGGTCGATATGCTGGAAGGGGACATTCAAGTCCGCAGCGTGATAGGTCAAGGCTCAGAGTTCACGATAGAAATTCCTGTAGTCGTACACGCCAAGCCGCTATTAGTCGATGCTAAGCAACAAGCTGAGGTTGAGCCAGAGGCGTTGTTTAGTCGACCTTTGAATGTGTTGCTGGTGGAAGACAATCACACCAACGCCTTTATTGCTCAGGCTTTCTGTAAGAAATATGGCATGGTCGTCACCTGGGTAAAAGATGGCTTAGAAGCGATTGAGATGGCTAAGACGATTACCTATGACTTGATCTTGATGGATAACCAACTCCCTAATCTCGGTGGTGTTGAAACCACTCAGCAGCTAAGAGGTGAGATTGGTGTGTCAGCCCCTATTTATGCGTGTACCGCTGATGCTCAAGAGTCAACTAGAGACAGCTTTATGGCCGCAGGGGCGAATTACGTGATTGTAAAGCCGATTAAAGAAGAGTCGCTCCACCAAGCGTTTGTTCATTTCAAAAACTCATACTGGAATGACACAGAGCACTAGGCTTTAACTTAGTGCTCTTTAATGGAGTCTGTTGAAGAGAAGTAACTAATTTTCTGCCTTTATATCGAGCCAGCGACAAAGGCTTGTTCCAATAGCAGCGTTTTCAACTCATCACTCATATCTAGGTGTTCAGGGAATTGGATACCTAGCAGCCAGCCTTGTCTTTGCCTTTTCTTACTTACCACCTTGTAGACAAGATCGTCATCTAAGTACTCATTTAAGTCAGAATTAACTTTTATCTTCCAGCCGACATCAATATCTGATTGCTGGGTAAGATAGATACCGCACCCTGACGCTGAAAAGTCGACTAGTGTGGCATCCAGCGACAAGGTATCAAAAGTGACTTCACAGCTGAGACGTACTTTATACCTTTCGTGTTCACGAATAGGCTTGGTTGCAAAGTTTGAGGGTGGGCGAAGGAAGATTAGATGTGCTGGAGAGGTGATATGAGCCAGTACATTGGTTTTGAACGCGACAATGTGCCCAAGTTCGGTGTCGGTAATCGCACGAACAATAATATCAACGTTTGTGAGCTTTCTCAGCGTCAGTGCTTCTGTCGCTTTTTGCGTAAGCTCTAGGATGAGGTACTGATCTTCTTTGTGTCCGATATAAAGTGTACTGATCTGGATTGAGTCGTCTGGGCCAAATTCCAATACACCTGCTGTTTTTGTACCTGGCTTTAGGTATCTGAACAGTTCTAAGTTTTTATCTTTATGCATATTCGTTACTGAATAATGTTAATCGTTTGATAAAATAATATAACGCCCTGATAAAACTATGTCATTAGTTTCATTGAAGTAATTAGCAGCGTACAACAAAAAAGTGAATCGCTATCTCAAGTAAACAACGGCTTACTCTTGTCGTAAAACAAGATACACTGCTGACAGATATATACTTGATGGAGAAATAGTAAATGGAACTGGAAACCTTATTGAATACTCTGGCTGAAACCCCAGAGGCCGTGCAATTTGAAGATACAATGCAAGTGATCGAAGCTCACTATGATTTTTCTGAGCGCGAATTTCGCAATGGTGAGGTAGTGAACGCTGCAGGGCAGAATAATGGTTCGTGTAAGATTTTTGCTTTTGGTTTAGAGCAAGGCCTATCAGCAGAGCAAACACTTGCTTGTTTTGGTCAATTTTATCGTAACGACGTGCTAGGTTTTCCTGAGAACAGCGACCATCAAAATATTCGTAACTTTATGGTTCATGGCTGGAATGGTATCCAGTTTTCTCAGCCTGCGCTGGTTGCAAAAGTGAAGTAGACACTAACCAGGTAACGATTAGGTCGAAATTTAATCTCAGTATTTTGAAGCGAGAAAACAACCTCTCGCTTTTTTTGTCTATGTTGAACTGGCTAGTAACTTGCTATCCAGTAACTTACTAAATGGGCTCTAAACTACTGAACGGGCAGGGCAGACAAGCACTTACGACACATACAAACTCCAGCCTTTGGAATATCGCTAGTATCTCGTTTTTCTAACTCAAAACACCAACACGTCTCTTTGCCCGCACTGATATCGCATTGAGCTGGCTCATTACACTGTGGACATTGGTGAGTCGAACTCGCGCCACTAAGATTATCCATAACCGACGTTTGCTCTTCTTCAGATAAGCCTTTCCAACCTATAATTTCATCCATTGTTCGAAAGCAGCCACTACACATTCCGCCATTATTTTTACAAGCCGCTCGGCAAGGTGTTTTCATTTCTCTAACCTGTGATTCATTTGGGCTGAAATGTAGCATATTTGTTTCTTCTTGAAGAGCCGTTAAGCTAAGAAATTACTCAGTTAAATTTAGAAATGACCTCGTAATTTTTAGGCTTTTCATGTAGCATCTCGCCCCTTTTGTTGAGTGGGGGGATATTATGTTTATTGGATTTGATTATGGAACAGCGAACTGTTCTGTCGCGGCGATGGTTAATGGAGAGCCAAGCCTGTTACCGCTAGAAGGTAACAACCACTATATTCCCTCAACCGTGTTTGCGCCTACTCGTGAGAGTGTTTCTGAACATCTATTCCGCCACTTGAATATCAAGCCGAGTGATGCGATCGGTGAACAAGTACTACGACGTGCGATTGCGCTGAACAGAGAAGAGAGTATCGACTTAGTGCCAGAAGACATGGCATTTGGTCAGGCTGCGTTGGACTTATATTTAGAAGACCCTCGCGATGTTTATTATGTTAAGTCCCCTAAATCTTTCCTTGGCGCGAGTGGACTGCATGATGTGCAGGTGAGCTTTTTCGAAGATTTAGTGTGCGCCATGATGGCAAATATCAAGAATCAAGCCGAACTCACGACTCAAGAGCAGATCAAGCAAGCTGTTATCGGCCGACCAATTAACTTCCACGGTCGAGGTGGTGAAGAGGCGAACAGACAAGCTGAAGACATACTGTCTCGCGCAGCTAAGCGTGCCGGTTTCCTTGATATCGCTTTTCAATTTGAGCCCGTAGCCGCAGGCCTTGATTACGAAAGCACATTAACTGAAAACCAAACAGTATTGGTTGTTGATATTGGCGGTGGTACCACCGATTGCTCATTATTAGAAATGGGACCAACGTGGTCTGGTAAAGCGGATCGTACCCAGAGCTTGTTGGCACACAGTGGGCAAAGGGTAGGGGGGAATGACCTCGATATCTATCTTGCATTCAAACAACTGATGTCACCTTTTGGTATGGGCAGCAAAGGCATTTCGGGTATTGATATGCCACTGACTCAATTCTGGAACCCAATTGCGATTAATAATGTTGAAGCTCAAAAGAACTTCTATTCAAGAGAAAACCTAGCGGCATTAAAATTACTTCGTAAAGAAGCGTCAGAGCCTCAAAAGCTAGAACGTTTGATGAAGGTTTATCACGACACTTTGGGTTACGGTATTGTGCGTAGAGCGGAAGAGGCCAAGATTGCGCTGGCAGAATCCCCTCAATATCGTGCTGCGATTAATGTTGCCTCTGAACTGGTCGAGGTAGATATCTCAGTCGAACAGATGGTTGAAGCGATTGAAACACCAAAGTCTAAGATGATTGAGTTGGTTAAAGAAGCGATTCAACAAGGCCAGAAAAAGCCAGACGTAATCTACATGACGGGTGGTTCCGCTCGTTCACCGATACTTCGTGAAGCCGTACAACAAGCTGTGCCGAATGTACCGATTGTGAGTGGTAATTACTTCGGTTCAGTAACTGCAGGTTTAGCTCGTTGGGCTGAGGTTTGCTTCAAATAAGAGTTCAATGATGAGTTATGAAGGGCAACCAGTCGCTGATTGGTTGCCCTTTTTTTGTTTTTCTCTAATGAACTTTCTATTGAACGATTTTTCCTAGCTCATATTGGGATTTGTTTCACAAAGCTAAATATTTCAGCTGAGCTCTACGTGTTACAAAATGTTTCAAAGGCAAAGGCGAGCCTCTCGATGGTCTGATGAGTTACCTTGGGTTTAGATTTTTAATGCTTTTTTAGTGATTATAAAATCAAAAATAATCAAAGTATTTATCTCAAAGAATGAAAAGAGATCCCAGCAATTGTCGTGTTAATCAACTGTTTTAAAGGGTATTTTTGTTTTTTATAGTGCGATTTTTTTTATTTTATATATTTTAATGCAACTTTCTTGTCATTCGTATATTAGGGTTTGCCTACTTGTTAAATGCAGGTAACAACTTCTCCGTAAGCACGAGGTTGTTAGTGAATAACTCACCCAGTTACATAATGGATATGACAATGAATAAGAAACTTTTAGCGCTAGCAATTTCTGGTGCAGTATTTGGTACACAGGCAGTTGCAGTAGAACTTTACAACGAAGACGGCACAACATTCTCTGTTGGCGGCCACGTTTCAGTTGCAGTTGGTGATGTAAACAGCGATGACCGCCTTAACAGCGACGACATCGGTGTAGAAACTGTTTCTCCACGTATCAACTTCGGTGCAACTCATGAACTTGGCAACGGCTTTACTGCTGATGCTAAAGGTGAATGGGCGCTAAACATGCTAGACGGTGGTGATCAGTCATTCACAACTCGTCTTGGTTACGTTGGCCTTTCTCACGATGATTACGGTCGTGCAGCAGTAGGTACTCAATGGGCACCTTACTACAACGTTGCTGGTGTAGCAGATATGCCAATCGCATTTGCGAATGACTTCATCTACGAAGATCACGGTAATCTAGGTACTGGTCGTGGCGAAGAGATGGTTAGCTACGGCAACGCTATCGACTTCGGTAACGCTGGTTCTCTAAACGCAGCTGTTGCATGGCAAGGTCGCAAAGCTGATGGTGCGAACGAATACGGCAACCGTGCTCAAATCGCGTTGAACTACGCGATCGCTGATTTCACTGCAAACTACGCATACAACACAGGTGACGTAACTTACGCTCTTGCTGGTTCACAAACTGCTGATTCACATGTAGTAAGTGCAACTTACGGTTCATACGGCGCTGAAGGTTTATACCTTGCTGGTGTATACGCAATGAACAACTACATGAACTCAGGTAACGGCCAGATTCTTGAAGAGTCAGTTGCAGTTGAATTGCTTGCATCTTACGCGCTTTCTAACAGCCTTAACCTAAGCGTTAACTACGAAGCGGTAGAAGACGATAAGAAGAGCGAAACAGTATTCTCTACAACAGCTCTACAAGCTGAATACAACTTCACATCTCAGTTCGTAGGCTTCGCTGGTTACCAATTCGACCTACAAGGTTCTGGTGAGTACAAAGAGAAAGCTGACGACCAATGGCTACTTGGTGCTCGTTACTACCTATAAGTCGCAGACTGATTTAGCATAGTGTTTACTCCTTAGGTTTACCTTTTAGGATACTGTCCTAGACACCATGCTAAGCCCTCTCAAACCTTTTGGTTAGAGAGGGCTTTTTTCGTTTTGGGCTTTTGTCTTGAATGGTGATTTCGCACTATTGCGACCTTCGTATAAACGCTTTCAAATCATCGAATTGAGCTAAAGATCAGAATTTAGATCTTAGTAACCATCTTGTCGAAGACTCTCATTTTATGATGCGTTAAACTCTCCACTCAAAAAAAATAGTTCAGGGATAAACTATGAGCAGTGTTGTCGATCAGGAACAGCTGATGAATTCGAGACGAACAGCAACCCCAACTAAGGTGCTGTGTGTTGGGCGTAACTATGTCGATCACATCGAAGAACTCAATAACGCAATCCCAGACTCTATGGTGGTTTTCAATAAACCAAGTACCAGCGTTACGTCATCCCTGTCTTCTTTTCATCAAGAAGCGCTGCACTACGAAGCAGAAATCTGTTTTATTGTTGAAAATGGCCAGTACTCCGCTGTGGGTTTAGGACTAGATCTCACCAAACGTGAATTACAAAGTAGCTTAAAAGCGAAAGGCCTACCTTGGGAGCGCGCCAAGGCGTTTGATGGTTCCGCTGTCTTGAGTCGCTTTGTTCCAATTGATAACTTAGACCTTGCAGACTTAAACCTAGAGTTGTTTATTAACTGTGTTCGTGTTCAGAAAGGACATGTTGAGCAGATGCTTTACTCTCCAAAAACTATCCTAGAAGAGCTGTCTTCTTATACCACCTTACTAGACGGCGATGTTGTGATGACAGGTACGCCAAAAGGTGTTGGGGCCGTACATCGAGGCGATATCTTCCTTGGTCGCCTAAAGTGTGGCGATACGACATTGATTGAGATCGAATGGGTAGCAAGTTAATTAGTCTTTTCTATTTAGTTAATAAATTGGCTTTGTCGCTTAATGTTGGTTTTTAATTCGATTAAATAAACGTCGAGCAACTGATTGCATCTGGAAGGGTGTTGGTAATTGATATAAAATCCGCCTCCGTTTTTATCAATGCTGACCCTCATGATCGACTTAACCATTTTACCTGTCTACCTGACTGCCGTTGTTGCACTTCTTCTTTTACCTGGCCCTGATATGTTACTGATTGCGAGTTCAAGCATGAGCTATGGCCGTAAGGTCGGCGTGTTTGCAAGCCTAGGTAATGCGACTTCTGGAATCATTCTGACAGTATTAGCGGCCATGGGTGTATCAGCGTTGATCGCAATGAGCCCAATAGCGCTTAAAGCTCTCCATTTGTTAGGCGGCGCGTACTTGTTGAAGATGGGTTGGGATTGCCTGCGAACAGAGCAGGGTAATGCGCCGGAGTTAAACGATAATTTTGCTGCAAAAGCCTATTATCAACGAGCGCTGATCAGCAACCTGCTTAACCCTAAAGCCTTGGTATTTTTCGTGATGTTTTTACCTCAGTTTGTATCAACGAATATTGAAGCGACTTCGGGCGAGCAAATGTTAGTGCTTGGTTTGCTACTGAATGTCTTAGGTTTAACGTTCAATTTCTTACTAGTAGCGTTGGTCGGTACGATTGGTAAGTCTCTAGTCGAAAATGCTAAGTTTCGCACTTATCAGCAGAAAGTGATGGGCGGTGTATTCATCGTATTGGCGGCTTGGATGTTGTCTTCTTTCTTTACTTCGTAAAGTTCCAAATCGAACATATTATCGCGCGGTGAGCTGACGATAGAAAAATGGACGCTTAGAGCGTCCATTTTTTGGTTTAACCGTTATATGTTGAACATACTAATCGCTAAGAATTCAGCTCTTGCTGGTGTTGTTCGATGAGTTTGTCCATGTACTTCTCACCGCGCAGGCGAGTGTCTTCGTAGGTTTCTGTCCCTTCAAATTTTGTCACCGTCTCATAGTAGACCTTAACTTTTGGCTCAGTGCCGGAAGGTCTTACGATAATGCGTGAGCCGTCTTCGAGGTGATAGATGAGTACGTCACTTGCGGGCAGGTTAATCGCCTCAGTATTACCACCAATAACAAAGCGTAAAGACGACTGCAGATCTTCAATCACTGATATAGCGACGCCATTGATTGCTTTAGGTTGTGCAGACCTAAGCTTCGAACCTAACGATGGTGAATCTGGGTCAAGCGCGATACTGCGTTGTGCGTTGGTGTGGACACCATGTTCCAACGATATCTGAGCAAGAAGATCCCAAACTGTTCGGCCTTGAGATTTCAGCTCCTCAACCAGTTGAGCGAAAACAACGATGGCAGACAGCCCATCCTTATCTCGAACCTGAGTACCAATCGTATAGCCTAGCGCTTCTTCATAGGCGAATAAGAACTCATTGCTTTCGTCTTCTAATTGCATGCCGATATTGGCTAACCATTTAAAGCCTGTCAGCGTTTGGAAATAAGTCGCCCCGTGGGATTGAGCTACTTTTTCAAGCAATGTTGAAGATACGATACTGTTACCAACTAACTGGTTTTTGGTATGAGGTTTTGATAACAAGTAATGCGCGAATAGCACGCCGACTTGGTCACCTGTTAGCATTTTGTATGAGCCATCATCTGTTCTCACTGCAACCGCAAATCGGTCTGCATCTGGATCGTTGGCACAAGCAATGTCGGCATCGACACTTTTTGCTAAGTTAACCACCAGATCCATCGCGCCTTTTTCTTCCGGATTCGGGAAGTTGACGGTCGGGAAGTTACCATCGGGCTCTCTTTGCTCGGCGACGCTGAATACCTTATGGAAACCAGAATCGTGAAGTAGATCCTCGGCCATTTGTGCGCCGACACCATGCATTGCGGTATAGGTGATAGTGGTGTTCGCCGATTCGATCTCGTCACTCACGTATGGGCTCTGATTTATCGCAGCGCGGTAGGTTTGATAATAGCCTTCAGTTAACCACACCAACTTACCTTGCGTCTCAGCGTCACTTAGGCCCATTAAAGGGAGCGGCTTGGTCGATGCGATATCGATTTCAGCGGCAATACCCGCATCGTGAGGAGGAATGATTTGAGCGCCATTCTCCCAGTACACTTTGAAACCATTGTATTCCGGTGGGTTGTGGCTGGCCGTCACCACAACGGCAGCTGCGGCGTTGAAGTGCTCAATACCAAAGGCAACGATAGGGGTCGCCGCGACGTTCGAGGTTAGATAAACCTTAATGCCTAAAGCCGTGAGTACGGAAGCGGTATCAATCGCGAACTGCTTTGAATCTAAACGGCCGTCATAACCGACGACCACACCGCGAATGGTCGCATTAGCGACATGTTCGATTAAGTAGTGGCCGAGCCCGGTTGCTGTTTCCTGTATGACTAAACGGTTCATTCGATTTGGGCCGCATCCAACTTTGCCTCTAAGTCCTGCCGTTCCGAACTCTAATCGTTGAGTAAAGCGGTCTTCAAGTTCGTCGTGCATTCCCTCATCGATGAGGTGTTGAAGTTCTTCACGAGTTCTTGGATCTGGGTCTCTCGCTAACCAATTCATTGCATCTTGCATAATCACTAAACCTATTAATGTCTGTATGACTTACCGTTGATTTAATTTAAGTGATATTAATTCTCATTTCCATGAAAGCAATCGTAAAACTCGATATAAAATAAATTCCAACGGCAAGAGGGCACGTAGATTAAGCCACTTCAAATAATTGACTGTTTAGTAAGTAAACTTACCTTGAATAATTGGATATCACTAACTAGCCTTTTACATAAATATAACCAAATTTAACAAATTCGCCGTTTTTGAATCTTTCATGGAAACCTCCAACGCTTTTGAACCGTATTAGTTCTTGGGTTTATATGAGGTCAGTAGCCTGCTCACAGGCTAGTTCCATGTGAGTTGTAGATTGAGATTCAGCCTTTTCATGTGTAGCCGGAATAACAATGAATGTTGTCCAGTTCGCAACGACATTTAGGTCGCAAGTATCCAATTAGGAAGGACAAGGAGAGATCTTTTGAAAAGATTACTGGTTAGGCTAGCGTGGCTTTTGAAGAGTTTTGTTGTGCTTTTAGTATCGCCTTTAGTGCACGCTAGCAGTGATTACAACATGACTCAAGGCGTCACTGAGATCAGTGGTAAGGTGTATGAACTTCATATGCTGATCTTCTACATCTGTTGTGCGATTGCCTTTGTTGTTTTTGGTGTGATGTTTTATTCGATTTTGAGGCACAGGAAATCGAAGGGCGCAGTTGCTGCCCATTTTCACGAAAGCACGAAAGTCGAAATTCTTTGGACCATCATCCCTATCATCATTCTCATCGCTATGGCGATACCCGCCACCAAAACCTTAATAGCGATGGAAGATACCTCCCAATCAGATCTGACCGTTAAAATCACCGGGTCACAATGGAAATGGCATTACAGCTATTTTGGTGAAGACGTCGAATTTTTCAGCCTTCTAGCGACCAGTGACAAAGAGATTGAAGGCCTCGAAGTGAAAGGCGCGCATTACCTGCTAGAAGTTGATAAGCCGCTGGTACTGCCTGTTGACCGTAAAGTCCGTTTCTTGATGACTTCCGATGATGTGATTCACTCATGGTGGGTGCCAGCATTCGCCGTTAAGAAAGATACCATTCCGGGCTTTATTAATGAGGCTTGGACTAAGATAGATGAGCCTGGTGTTTACCGAGGGCAGTGTGCAGAGTTGTGTGGTCGTGCCCATGGTTTCATGCCGATCGTGGTGCATGCCATGGAAGAAGATGAGTTTGACGCATGGCTAGCGGAGCAGAAAGAGTTAGCGATAGCCGAACAACAAGCCGCAAAAGATGCATTAGGTGCGTCACTTTCCTTGGCGGAGTTGAATACCATCGGTGAAGAGGTTTACAAAACTCGATGTGCGGTTTGTCACCAAGCAAACGGTGAGGGCATTCCCGGAGCATTCCCTGCCATCAAAGGAAGTCCTATTGCCCTTGGTGATGTCGATGTTCATATCGACACCATTGTTTATGGTCGTGGCGGAACGGCGATGCAAGCATTCGATAATCAGTTAACCGAGAAAGAGATCGCAGCGGTAGTGACCTACCAACGAAACGCTTGGGGTAATGATACGGGCGATATTGTACAGGCTTCAGATGTGAACGCTTATAAAGCCAAGCAAGAAGGCGGAGGCCAAGCAGCTGACGAACAAGGTTCAATGGACGAAACGCAAGGCTCAACGGATGGAACGCAAGGTTCAACGGATCAAGCACAAAACGATGCTAAGGAGCAGTTATGAGTTCACCAATCAATAAGCCGGTGAAATCGGCTCCAGCAGAAGATCAAGTTCTGAGCCATTCTGCGGAAGGAACCTTGGGCAATAGTGATTTGCCTGTTGATGATCACGACTCACATGCGGCACCAAAAGGCTGGGCTCGTTGGCTTTACTCAACCAATCATAAAGACATCGGTACCCTTTATCTGTGGTTCAGCTTTGCGATGTTCTTAACGGGTGGTGCCATGGCAATGGTGATCCGTGCTGAGCTATTCCAACCCGGGTTGCAACTTGTTGAGCCAGATTTTTTTAATCAGATGACCACTGTTCACGGCTTGATCATGGTATTCGGTGCCGTGATGCCAGCATTTACGGGCTTGGCTAACTGGATGATCCCGATGATGATCGGTGCTCCAGATATGGCGTTGCCGAGAATGAACAACCTCAGCTTCTGGATTCTGCCTTTTGCTTTTCTAATCTTGATCGGATCTTTGTTTACTGAGGGAGGCGGCCCAAGTTTTGGTTGGACCTTCTACGCGCCACTCTCGACAACTTATGGTCCAGACAGTACCGCGCTATTCGTATTCTCAGTTCATATTATGGGGATCAGTTCGATCATGGGGGCGATTAACGTGATCGTAACCATAGTGAACATGCGCGCGCCGGGTATGACTTGGTTTAAGCTGCCGATGTTCGTATGGACTTGGTTAATTACCGCTTTCTTGCTGATAGCCGTGATGCCCGTGCTCGCGGGTGCGGTGACCATGGTGCTGACCGACAAATACTTTGGGACGAGCTTCTTTGATGCCGCAGGTGGTGGGGACCCGGTGATGTTCCAGCACATATTCTGGTTCTTTGGGCACCCCGAAGTGTACATCATGATCTTACCGTCTTTTGGTATTGTCTCGGCGATCATTCCTGCATTCAGTGGTAAGCGTCTGTTTGGTTACCACTCGATGGTGTACGCGACCTGCAGTATCGCACTGTTGTCATTCTTGGTTTGGGCGCACCACATGTTCACCACGGGTATGCCAGTATTTGCCGAGTTGTTTTTCATGTATTGCACCATGCTGATTGCGGTGCCGACCGGTGTGAAAGTCTTCAACTGGGTGGCGACCATGTGGCGCGGGGCTTTGACCTTTGAGACGCCAATGCTGTTTGCGATTGCCTTCATTGTTCTGTTTACGATAGGTGGGTTATCCGGATTGATGCTCGCTATCGTGCCTGCTGATTTCCAATACCACGATACCTACTTTGTTGTAGCTCATTTCCACTATGTTCTGGTGACAGGTGCTGTGTTCTCAATTATGGCCGCCGCCTATTACTGGCTGCCGAAATGGACAGGGCATATGTACGACCACAAGCTCAGTCTGTGGCATTTCTGGACGTCGGTAATTTCAGTCAATGTACTGTTCTTCCCGATGCACTTTTTAGGACTAGCGGGCATGCCGCGTCGTATTCCAGATTACGCCATTCAGTTTGCTGATGTTAACCAAGTGGTGTCGATTGGAGGTTTTGCCTTTGGGTTGTCTCAGCTGATCTTCTTATGGCTGGCTATCAAGTGCGTAAGAGGCGGAGAGCCTGCGCCAAGTAAGCCTTGGGATAGAGCTGAAGGTCTTGAATGGACAGTACCAAGCCCTGCGCCTCACCACACCTTTACCCATCCGCCGAAAGTGGATTAGAGGGCAGAACCATGAGTGATAAGCAAAGCGATCCCAATCAAGATAAAAAACAACCTAAGCGCCTGTCTAATAAGCGATCGACCAAAAAGCTGACGGGCTACTTGGTGTTGAGCGTGGTTGCGATGTTTTGCTTCGGTTTCGCTTTGGTGCCGCTCTACGATGTCATGTGTGAGGCCTTAGGCATCAATGGCAAAACTAATACTGTTTCAGCGGTGCAACCTCAGGGAATGCAGCCAGACTACTCTCGTACGGTTCGAGTCGAATTCATGTCCCACATCAAGCCAGATATGCCATGGCAGTTTTCGCCTGAAGTTCGAGTGTTAGAGGTTCATCCTGGTGAGGTGGTTCAAACTAACTACATTGCCAAAAACCTTTCTGGAGCCTCATTGGTTGGCCAAGCCGTACCGTCGGTTTCTCCAGGTATGGGGGCAACCTACTTCAATAAGATGGAATGCTTTTGCTTTAATCAGCAGCCATTGGACGGGCACAAGAGCGCAGAAATGGGTTTGATATTTTACATTGAGCCAGATATTCCAGAATCGATACATACGCTGACGCTCTCTTACACATTATTCAATATCACGAATGAGGTGGGTGCTGCGGCCAATAAATCTGAGCCTAACGTACTCGCAAGTAACTAGGAATTTACAGAACCAGTATCAACATAAGGAGTTGAGCGATGAGTTCTAAAAAGGAAGTTTATTTCGTTCCACATCAAAGCCACTGGCCATTGGTGGGTGCTGTAGCACTGTTTTTGGTCGCGGTTGGCGCTGGCTTGACGGTGCAAAACATGGGTACCGACGCCGCAGGTGGTGTGTTTGGCAAAGCGGTGTTGTTAGTCGGGTTTGCTGTGCTGCTTTACATGCTCGCAGGTTGGTTTAGCAATGTGATCACAGAATCATTGAGTGGTCTCTATTCTGAGCAGATTTCTCGTTCTTTTAGACAAGGAATGAGTTGGTTCATCTTTTCCGAAATCATGTTCTTTGGCGCTTTCTTTGGCGCGCTTTTCTATGCTCGAATGATTTCTGTGCCTTGGATTGGTGGTGCGGGCAATAATGAAATGACCCATGAAGTATTGTGGCCGATGTTCCAATCAATTTGGCCACTAACGACGACCCCTGATGGCGTAACGACACAAGCCATGCCTTGGCAAGGTATCCCGCTTAAGAACACCATTATTCTGCTGCTTTCCTCTGTGACGCTGCACATGGCACATATCAGTCTTGAGCAAAATAAGCGTATGGCTTTGATCGTGTGGTTGGAGATAACCATTGTTCTGGCTGGCTTCTTCCTGTTCTTCCAAGTTGAAGAGTATCTTCACGCTTATCAAGAGATGGGGCTGACACTTCAGTCTGGCATCTACGGTAATACCTTCTTTTTGCTGACTGGGTTTCATGGCTTACATGTCTGTTTAGGGACGATCTTTTTGATTGTGTTGCTGGCAAGGGTTGCGAAAGACCACTTCACTCCGAAAGACCACTTTGCGTTCCAAGCGGGCAGTTGGTATTGGCACTTTGTTGATGTGGTTTGGTTAGGCCTGTTTGTATTTGTCTATGTGCTTTAACTGCTGAGCCTATCGGGGATTAATAGGGGCGAGGGTTAGGAGTTATCACTCCTGATCCCAAAGCAAGTAATAAAAGTAGCACGACAACGGCTGACCACATGACACGACGACCCAAGAAGTAACTGAGTCTTTTTCCATTGTGTTTACCTGAGGCGATTTGGATTAGACCTTTCATCAAATTGAAAGCGATAAAAAACAGCAAAGCGACCAATACGACTTTAAATAACAGAACAAAGGTAGATGACGCCATAGTGATAACTCCAAACCGATTGATTGATGATGAACACAAGTTCCGCAGTAAAGGTTTTTGGATAGCGGTTGTTTTAACTGTGGTTTCAGTCGGCGCTTTAATCAAGTTAGGTTTATGGCAACTCGATCGTGGTAACGAGAAATTACGTTATGAACAGCAACTATCAGAAAGAGCGCAGCAATCGTTTAGGTCATTGGACACGGTTATCTCTGAATGGAAGGGCTCGCGTACACAAGCCCAAGGTACATCTGAACAGCAGTTTTTAAATGGTTTGAAGGTTGATGTTGAATTGGAAACACCAAGTGGTTTGGTGGTCTTGTTAGACAATCAGATTAACCAAGGAACGGTGGGGTATGTGATTTACATGTTGGGTGAGGTTCAATCTAAAGAGCAAGGCAACCAGCTTTTACACGAAAAGCAGTTATTGATCGATCTTGGGTTTGTTCCGGCAAGTAATGACAGAAGAGAACTACCGCAATTAGGAAGTATCACTGTACCAACCAAAATGTCAGGGCGCTTGTATACACGCTCAATTAATCCTTTAAGTCATGAGTTGGGTTTAGAAAATACGACACCGAATAGAATCCAAAACCTAAACATAGCAGCGTTATCACAGTATACAGGACAAGAAGTGCTGCCCTTTGTCTTCCAACCTCAGAGTTTAGATTCATGGCCCTATGAAATGTTATGGCGTCCAACGGCGATGAGGTCTGAGAAGCATTTTGGTTACTCATTTCAATGGTTTGTTATGGCTGCGGTACTTTTGTTTTTGATGTTGTTGATTGGCTATCGGTACCTAAAAGCAACACCTATCACGAGGAATAAGGATGGATAAATCTCAAGCACAAGTGAACAGGGAAATTACCGAGGCAAACATGGCTGAGCTCAGAAGCCGTCGTACTAAAGGACGCTTGGTATTAATCGGACTCGTTTTAATTTTCGCTTTGCCAGCCATTATCGCCAAAACTGTGTTGGATCAGAATTGGTATACGTCAGGTGTCACTAACTCAGGCGAATTGGTAGAACCAAGAATTACACTAGCGGATTTTGGCGTAACGGTACCCATGGCAGGAGAGGGTTGGGTTGTGGGGTATATCGCACCGATGGAGTGCGAAAGCTTGTGTGAACAACAGCTTCATTATTTGAATCAAAGCTACTTAGCGTTAGGGAAAAACAAAGAGCGAGTGACCGCCGTTGTTTTCGTCTCAGAAGGTAACTCGTTGTCGGGTTCGCTCAACAAGCCTGATTTATCTTTGTTAGCTGGTGGTGATCAGTTAAGCACCGAGTTTTCGCCGGCTTCCATTGTCATTATTGACCCGCTAGGACAGTTGGTTATGGAGTACAAAAGCGTTTCGGAACCGTCGCAGCTAGTCGGGCAATCCAAAGGCATGATTCATGATTTAAGAAAGCTACTTAAGCTATCACGAGTTGGGTAGTTTATAAGCTTTAGCAGATTGCGTTAATGCTGAGTGTTACCAGCGAAAGGAAATAAGTATAGGGAGATAAGTGATGCAGAATAAAGCCCCTGATTTACTGATGCTCGTGATGAGATTAACTATCATGTTAACCCTTACCGTGATTGTTCTCGGCGCTTATACACGTTTGTCTGATGCTGGCCTCGGCTGTCCTGACTGGCCTGGGTGCTATGGAAAGATCACCGTTCCCTCGAATACCCAAGCCGTTAATCAAGCCAATCTACAATTTCCAGAACGAGCTCTCGAAGCAGACAAAGCTTGGATAGAGATGATCCATCGCTACTTTGCAGGAACATTAGGGCTGCTTATCTTTGTCGTTGTTGCTTGGTGTATTAAAAAGAATATAACAGCTGCTGGTCTTCCGTTACTTATCTCTGCAACCGTGATATTTCAGGCTTTTCTTGGAATGTGGACGGTGACTCTCAAGTTGATGCCCGTTGTGGTTATGGCGCATTTGATGGGGGGCTTCACGTTGCTGTCACTGTTGTGTCTGCTCTACTGTCGTTTGTCTCAGTTCCAAAGCCGTTTTGGTGAGGCTACCTATTCTTCACCACTTAAAGTCTCGGCACTATTCGGATTACTCATTGTAATCGGGCAGATACTGCTCGGTGGCTGGACATCGTCAAACTATGCCGCTTTGGTGTGTACTCAATTACCGATTTGTGAAGGTAACTGGATGAGCTTCCTCGACTTCAAAAATGCGTTCGATTTTGCTCAACATGGACACGATAACTATGAGTTTGGTGTGTTGGAATATCCCGCAAGGCTTACCATCCATGTCATGCACCGGTTCGGGGCTATTGTGGCGACGTTAATGGTGCTGATGATCGTGTACCAGCTATGGAAATTTGGCCAAGTGCCTCACCAAAAGCTGAGCGTGATTGTCGCATTAGTATTGTTTACTCAAATCAGCCTTGGGATCAGTAATGTATGGTTTCACCTGCCAATCTCAGTTGCGGTTTTGCATAACCTAGTCGCAGCAATGTTGCTCATCAGCATGGTTGTAACCAATTTTGTGGTGTGGCAACGCAAACCGAGTGAGAGCTTGGTGAAGAACAGTGTATTACAAGGAGGTAATCATGGTCAGTAGAACGTCAACACAGTATGAAGTGGTGGCTCAAGACGCAGCCTTAACTCATAAGATAACAGCCAATAATGACATAACTTTAAGTAACGAAAAGGCTGAAAAAAACAAAGCCACTTGGAAAGTTTATTTAACGCTGACTAAGCCTAAAGTGGTGGCTTTGATGTTGCTGACAGCATTGGTTGGGATGTGTTTGGCCGTGCCGAATGGATTGCCTTTGCAACAAACTTTGTTCGGAATGATTGGGATAGGGTTAATGGCAGGTTCAGCGGCTGCGTTTAACCATTTGATCGATAAAAAGATCGACGGCCAGATGACTCGAACAAATCGACGCCCTTTACCATCCGGTGAGCTGAGTAGTGTGCGTGTGTTTAGCTTTGCAGCAGGTATCGGCTTATTTGGGTTCGCTACGTTAGTGGTGTGGGTCAATCAACTCACCGCTTGGCTAACCTTTGCAAGTTTATTGGGCTATGCGGTCATCTATACCATGTACTTGAAGCGAGCAACGCCGCAAAACATTGTGATAGCAGGGATCGCTGGTGCAATGCCTCCGCTACTGGGCTGGACGGCGGTTACCAATGAACTGCATTCAAATGCTTGGTTGTTGGTGATGATCATCTTTATTTGGACACCTCCTCATTTCTGGGCGTTGGCAATTCATCGTCGTGATGAGTATGCCAAAGTGAACATCCCCATGTTACCTGTGACTCACGGAATCGAATACACCAAGACGTCTATTTTTCTGTATACCTTTTTGCTTAGCATCGTGTGTATATTGCCTGTATTGGTTGGCATGAGCAGCTGGATATATCTGAGCGCTTCATTGGTGCTCAACGGCGGGTTTGTTTATCACGCTTGGCTACTTAAATATCGTGATGAGCCCAATATGGCGATGAAGACCTTTAAGTTCTCCATCTATCATCTCATGATCTTGTTTGTTGCTTTGTTGGCGGATCATTATTTGCTCTGATAGCTCTGTACAGATTAAACAAGGTTATCCCCATATCAAAACCAAACCTTTGGTTTCCACTAACCGAACCCTGACACGCCATGTATGAAAAACCGGACAATTGATTGGTATGAATTATATAAAGGAGCCGGTATGGAATTCACAGAACTAGACAGAGACGCGTTGTATCAAACGTGGATGTCACAAAAATCGAGAATGCGAATTACGCAGATGGAGTTTTCAAAAAAGCTAGGCATGAACCAGCTTGATTTCTCAAGAGTGCTAAGAGGGGAGACGCCATTAACCATGTCTTTCATTAGTCATTTTTGTCGTTTACTTCATTTGGAACCAAGGAATGTATTCCCCTCGCTGAAAGAGGGCAATGAGTCTGGGCCTAAAGTGGTCTACCTGAAAAGTAGAATGAGTGTTGATGGTGAGATCCAAAATGCTTATATCGAAGGAAATCAGGTAATTGTAGAGTACGCACACACTGTTCAACATGATTAATTTTAGAGTTAGCTCTGATTTTTACCCCCCTTTTTCTACAACCTTTTCACATAGGGTATGGCATACTTAGTTAGATTCCTTAATTTTAGCTAAGTGCGGTATGAACTCTTTAAAAGTCCTTTTGCTTGTTGCAACCAGCATTTTCTTGTTTGGTTGTGCAGGCGGCCCAATTAGAACCGCTACTAAATTTACCAGCTACGAAGATTTTCAGGCTGGGCCTGACGGAGGCGTCGACTAGGTTTGGGCAAGGTTTGGGCTACGTGACTCACAGCGTTTGAAATCCAAGTTAGATGATTACGACTCTGTAGTGATCGACCAAATTTTTGTTTTAGCAGAAGAAGGTTCGTTGGATCAGGAAGAGATTCAGGAACTCACTGAGCACATGGTTGCGCGCTTGGAAGATAAAATATCGCCTCATAAAACGATCGTCGATGAACCGACAGGAAAAACGCTCCGCTTGAGTATCGCTCTGAGTAACGTTGAAACGCCCAATCCGCTCTTAGCTGTAACGAGCAGCGTTCTGCCGTTTGGTCTTGCGATGTCAACCATATCTAAGGTCACGACTGGTGAGCACACCAATGTTGGGAGTGCGAGTGTAGAGTTATTGGTCAGTGATGCTCAAGAGGGCACACCACTGTTTGCAGCCATCGACCGTGAAGCGGGTAACAAAGATTTTTCAACCATGATTGATTCGCTGGATGATGCCAAAGACGCGATCAACTATTGGGTTGAACGTTTAGGTGATACTCTACACAACATAGATGACGCATAGTAAAGACCGAATAATGCTAGAGAAAGAGAACCTGATTAAGTTGGCTCGAATGCAGATGCCATTTGGAAAGTACGCGGGTCGTACACTGATTGACTTACCTGAAGAATATTTGCTGTGGTTTGATAAAAAGGGATTCCCGTCTGGTGAACTCGGCGATTTATTGAAACTGTGCCTTGCTCTGAAAATTGAAGGGCTTGATAGTGTCGTCAAGCCATTGAAAAGAATGTAATTAAATAAAAGCTCACGCTGATCACGTGAGCTTTTTTGTTTTTGAGTTCGACACAATTTTACATGCATGATGTAGCTTGAAGAATGGCTCTTCTTACCTTGCTATAAAATACGCAATCGATAGCGTGTAAATAATGGTATACAGGGTGTTTTAAATATAAAACACAAAAAAAATTGCGTTTATTTTTAATTAGTGATTGAAACTAGAGTTTTTACTAGTTAAGTTACAGGGAACAAGAAGATTAGTGCTGATAGAAAGTGACGTGAGACAACGTACATTCAGCTCAAGGATAGAAAAAAGGAAGAAGTAAGCAATGTTCCAGACTGATGATGTAAGAATTAACAAAGTAAAAGAGTTATTACCCCCTGTTGCTGTTTTAGAAAAGTTTCCAGCGACAGAAGTTGCTTCTTCTACAACCTTTGAAAGCCGCAAAGCGATCCACAATATTTTAGAAGAGAGCGATGATCGCTTGCTTGTTATTGTCGGCCCATGTTCTATTCATGACACAGAAGCTGCTCTTGAGTACGGTAAACGTTTGAAAGTGTTGCGCGACGAACTTGGTGATAACCTTGAAATCGTAATGCGTGTTTACTTTGAAAAACCACGTACAACTGTTGGTTGGAAAGGTCTAATAAATGACCCGTACATGAACGATACGTTCAAGCTAAATGATGGCCTTCGTCTAGGACGTAAGCTACTGCTGGACCTAACTGACATGGGCATGCCAACGGCAAGCGAATTCCTAGACATGATCACGCCTCAATACGTTGCTGACCTAATCAGCTGGGGTGCAATCGGCGCACGTACTACAGAATCTCAAGTTCACCGCGAACTGGCTTCTGGCCTATCTTGCCCAGTTGGATTTAAGAATGGTACTGATGGCAACATCAAGATTGCAACAGATGCTATTCGCTCTGCTAGCGCTTCTCACCACTTCTTATCAGTAACTAAGTACGGTCACTCAGCTATCGTTGAAACAGCAGGTAACCCTGATTGTCATATCATCCTACGTGGTGGCAAAGAGCCAAATTACAGCGCAGAACACGTTGGTAAGATTAAAGAAGAGCTAGCAGCTTCTGGTCTTCCACAAAAAGTGATGATCGATTTCAGCCACGCAAACAGCTCTAAGCAGTTTAAGCGTCAAATGAACGTATCTGATGACGTAAGCGCACAAATTTCTGGTGGCGACAAAGCTATCTTTGGTGTGATGATTGAATCTCATCTTGTTGAAGGTCGCCAAGACCTGGTTGAGGGCAAAGCTGCAACGTACGGCCAATCTGTTACTGATGCGTGTATTGGTTGGGAAGACACTGAAACAGTACTTCGCCAGCTGGCAGACGCTGTTGAAGCTCGTCGTAACAAATAGACTAATTACAGTCAGCGATTAAGCTACTGAAAATTCAAAGCCCTTAGTTAGCAACAGCTAATAAGGGCTTTTTTGTGGATCTTAGTTGAAAACTGGAAGTGTCTGTATTCTTAAATGAGAAAAGACAGTAACTCGTCGACTTTAAGTGACAGTAAAGCTTTATCTTGTTTGGTTTCAACGTTAAGGCGTATTAATGGCTCGGTATTGGACTTTCTTAAGTTGAAGCGCCATGAGCCCATATTCATGCTGATTCCGTCTGTGTGATCGATCTCAACGGCATTATTTTGGTAGTGCGATAACACGCAAGCCATGACCTGCTCTGGGTCTGAGACTCTTCGATTGATCTCCCCGGAAGAGGGGAATCTATCTATACTAGTACTCGTTAATTGGTGAAGAGATTGTTGAGTTTTCGACATCAGCTCGATAACCAATAGCCAAGGAATCATGCCTGAATCGCAATATCCAAAATCACGAAAATAATGGTGTGCACTCATTTCGCCCCCATAGACGGCATTCGTTTTACGCATCTTCTCTTTGATCAGTGCGTGTCCTGCTTTAATTCCAATCGCTTTTCCACCATGCGTTTTTGCGATTTCAATTGTGTTCCAGGTCATGCGCATATCGTGCAATACAGTCGTGTTAGGCTGTTTGACCAAGAATGCTTCAGCAAGCAACCCTACAATGTAATAACCCTCGATGTAATCGCCTTGCTCATCAAAGAAAAAGCATCGGTCGAAGTCTCCATCCCAAGCAATTCCAAGGTTGGCAGAATGCTCTAAAACGGCATCTCGAGTGGCTGCTTGGTTCTCTCTAATCAAAGGGTTTGGAATACCATTTGGGAAGTTTCCATCAGGGTTATGATGAACTTTGATGAAGGTGATAGGGACACCGAGTTCGTTAAATTTATTATCTAAAGCATCAATGATATGTCCTGCAACACCGTTCCCAGCATTAACCACAATCTTCATCGGTGACAGCTTTGATGGGGTTATGTACGAGAGTAGGTGCTCGACGTACGGAGCAAGAATACTGTTCGATCTACTAGAGTTACTTGGTTGTGCATGAACGAACGGTAAATTGCAGTTCAGCTCTTGATTAAGTTCTTCAATGCGTCGTTTGATTTCATCTAAACCACTGTTTTTACTGATAGGGCTAGCGTCTACACCGACCATTTTCATGCCGTTGTAATTGATTGGGTTGTGGCTGGCTGTGATTTGTATTCCGCCAATCGCTTTTAGGTAACGAGTCGCAAAGTAGACCTCTTCAGTGCCAGTCATACCTAGATCAATGACGGTAATCCCTGACTCGATTAAGCCTTTGGTCATGGCTTCTTGTAATGACAGGGAGGTTTTGCGGTTATCACGACCAATCACTACCTGCGCCAAACCATCGAGTGAGGTTTCAGGCTTAGCGGATAGGACGTATTCGCCAAATGCCTTACCGAGCAGGTAGGCGAGTGGCTCATTGATTTGTTTACCAATGACGCCGCGGATATCGTTGTTCTTAAAGCAGTTTAGGTCTAATGTTGGTTTCATCGATTTGTCGCTGCTTTATTTCGTTTGGTTGTGCTTTGATGAGTGGACTTGTTGCTTGCGCACGTCTCGCCCATAACTGTCTTGATATCGAATGATGTCGCCTTCACTTAAATGACTGCCTGTTTGTACTTCAATCATCTCGAGTGGGAGATCCCCTGGGTTCTCTAGGCTGTGAATATGACCTAAAGGGATGTAAGTGGATTGATCTTCTTCAACCAGATAGGTTTTCTCATTGTTGGTCACTTTCGCAGTACCCGCCACGACTACCCAATGTTCCGCTCTATGGTGGTGCATTTGTAACGACAACTTGTGACCGGGTTTAACGGTGATACGTTTAACTTTGTCGCGCTTGCCTAGGTCGATAACATCGTATTTACCCCAAGGTCTAAACACCTCACGATGATGCACATGTTCTGTGCGACCCGCTTGATTTAGTTGACTGACAATCGATTTAACACCCTGAACCCTGTCTTTATTTGCAACCAATATAGCGTCTTTGGTTTCGACAATAATCAGGTTGTCGACACCTACCGTCGCAACCAGCTTATTTTCAGCATGGATGTAGTTGTGTTGAGAGTCGACGGTTAACACATCACCTTCAATGACGTTATTGTGCTGATCTTTTTCGCTTACATCCCAGATCGCGGACCATGAGCCAATATCGTTCCAGCCGACATCCATCGGGATCACCGCGGCGTGCGAGGTCTTTTCCATCACGGCGTAATCGATTGAATCACTTGGACTGCTTTTGAATGCTTCAGCGTCTATACGGATAAAGTCGAGGTCGGTATTTTGCGTTGCAAGAGCGAGTTTACAAGCCGCTACTATCTCAGGGTGGTGTTCGGCGAGTTCTTCAACATAGCGTGATGCCTTAAACATGAACATGCCACTGTTCCATAAGTATTGTCCTGAGCGGATGTACTCTTCTGCTGTTGCTGTGTCTGGCTTTTCTACAAAGCATTCTATGGCGAAGGCGTGATTGATTGGCTGCTCTGTTCCATTAGTATCAGTTTGAGCACTGGAGGAAAGAGGCTCTCCCTGCTTGATATAGCCATAGCCAGTCTCTGGGGAGCTAGGTGTTATACCGAATGTCACCAGCTTGCCTTGTTTTGCATAATCAACACCACGACTAATCGCTTGTTGGAATTCAGAGGTTTTCGCGATGTGATGATCAGCAGCCAGCACTAACAAGATAGGGTCGGATGCGCTTTGTTCATTAAGCGGTGGTTTACTTAAAGCCTTTAGGGCGGCAAGCGCAATGGCTGGGGCTGTATTTCTACCGACTGGCTCTAGCAGAATACCACTATGTTGAATGTTAGCTGATCGAGCTTGTTCAGCGGCAATAAAGCGATGCTCTTCATTACAGATAATGAATGGGGCATCGCATTTACTATCCATCAAGTGCTCTTCAAGGCCTTGCAGGCGTTGAAGTGTGTGCTGAAGCATTGACTGGTCGCCGGCAATATTGAGAAATTGCTTAGGGTAAAGCTCGCGAGACAGTGGCCAGAGACGACTTCCGGAGCCGCCGGCTAGAATGACAGGTAAAATCATAGCGTGGTAATTAGGTGCATTAGAATACTGCCAGCATATTACCACGCTTCACGCTTATTACTTATCGATAACCAAGAAGGATATGACTATCGATGACCTTCCGTAGGGGAGTTCAACATGTCTTTGGGATCGCTAATATTCTGATTATCACCTAGGCTTTGAACGCTGTTATGATCTTGAACATTAGAAAAGTCTTGAGGGTCAATCTTGAGTGTCTGTGTTGGGAACGCGATGTCTGCATTGTGTTTATGAATAATCGCCAGAACCTGTAACAGAACGTCTTGCTTCACTTTGTGGTACCTGATCCAGTTGACTGTTTTTGTGAAGGTATAGATAAAGAAGTTGAGCGTTGATGGCCCAAATTTGTCAAAGTTAACGATCAACGTCTGTTTGGCATCAATATCAGGGTGGGTCTCGAGCATGGTTCTTACATCATCAACAATGAGCGCCAATTTGTCTGCATCTTGATAACGAAGACCAAAGGTTTCATTGATTCTACGATTCAACATTCTCGATGGATTCTCTACCACAATACTACTGAACACCGAATTTGGCACGTACAAAGGACGCTTATCAAAAGTGCGGATGATCGTCATGCGCCAACCAATGCGTTCGACAGTGCCTTCGATTTGACGATCGGGAGAACGTATCCAATCACCGACTTTAAAAGGGCGGTCGAAGTAAATCATCATGCCACCGAAGAAATTCGACAGTAGATCTTTTGCAGCTAAACCGACAATTAAACCACCAACACCACCAAAGGTGAGTAAGCCGGAAAGACTGAGCCCAAATGCCTGCATAATGGTTAGGCCGCCCATCACCATAAAGAACAGACGAGCTACTTTTGCAATCGCCTGTACAGTTGTCTCATCCCTGTTTTTTTGCTCTAAGACGTATGCTTCAGCATTGGTGATCATTCGTAAGGTGAACCAAACGAAGGTACATATGATCAATATGTGCTTGAGAGTTTTTAACCAGTTGATTTCATTGCCAAACTGATCTTGAAGAATCAACCCGATAGATACGGTCGCTGGCCAACACCAAAGTAACGTACTGACAGGGGTTTTCAGTGCCTCTAGTAGTAGGTCATCCCAGTGAAAGTGGGTTCTCTGTACCAGAACTTCCAAGCGATTATGGATAATTCGCCAAGCTACCCAAGCGAGAAAACTCGCAATAGTGATGAATAGGACGCTGTTTGCCCAATCACTATGGCTCTGGTTGATGTAGGTTTGTACTTGGGTTATGAATTCATTCATTGTGTGTGCTGCCGCAGAAATTATGAATTGGAAATTAGCAGAAACTCGAGTTGTTCTCTACCTTTATAAATCAAGCGATTATGACAATAGTATAACCTTATTCTTGCAGAACTAACTTTTTTTGAGATAGAAACTAATGTAGGTTTGGCTATCCCGTGTAATTAAAATTTCTAAACAGGATTTCAAATGAGCGACAAACAATATGCAGTTATCGGTTTAGGGCGATTTGGTCTGTCTGTTTGCAAAGAGCTACAAAGTTCAGGGGCACAGGTACTGGCCGTCGATATTGATGAAGAGCGAGTGAAAGAAGCAGCGGCTTTTGTTTCACAAGCGATTGTTGCGAACTGCACGAGCGAAGAGACGGTGAAAGAGTTAAGACTCGATGATTACGATATGGTGATGGTATCGATAGGCTCTGACGTTAACTCAAGCATTCTAACGACTTTGGTGGTGAAAGAATCTGGAGCAAAAGCAGTCTGGGTTAAGGCGAATGATAAGTTCCACGGCAAGATCCTCTCTAAGATTGGTGCTGACCATATCATCATGCCCGAGCGCGATATGGGTATTCGTGTTGCTCGTAAGATGCTGGACAGACGCGTTCTCGAATTTATCGACATTGGCAGTGGCTTAGCGATGACGGAGATTGTTATTGGTTCTAAACTGTTGGGTAAGAAACTTGGCGATCTTAAGCTGTGTAAAGAAAATGGTGTTGAGGTACTTGGCTTCAAGCGAGGGCCGAACCTCACTAAAGCACCAGAATTGGATGTGAGTTTAGAAATTGGGGATGTGGTGATCATCGCTGGGCCGAAAGAGACCTTATCTAGAAAGCTACGCAATTGGTAATTGGCAATAAGGTAACAGTATGAATTCGTTAAAACGAAAAGGTACTTTCTACACGCTTAAGAGTGATAAAAAGCCACGTAAAGGCTCTGAACCTAAGATTATCCTTACGAGCTTCTTAGGCGTACTTATCCCCTCTGCAATATTGTTGACGATGCCTGTATTTTCTGTGACAGGCCTAAGTTTTACGGATGCACTGTTTACAGCAACCTCGGCGATCAGTGTGACAGGATTAGGTGTTGTCGATACCGGTGAGCATTTCACCTTGGCGGGTAAAATCTTACTGATGTTCTTGATGCAAGTCGGCGGGTTAGGGCAGATGACTCTATCTGCGGTACTGCTTTACATGTTCGGTGTTAGGTTAAGCCTTAAACAACAAGCACTCGCGAAAGAAGCGCTTGGCCAAGATCGTAAGATTAACCTTCGTAAATTGGTTAAGAAGATCATCATCTTTGCATTAGTGGCTGAATTTATCGGTTTTGTATTGCTCTGCTTCCGCTGGGTACCTGAGATGGGATGGTCAACGGGCAGTTTTTATGCACTGTTTCATGCGATATCTGCATTCAATAACGCAGGTTTTGCACTGTTTTCAGACAGTATGATGAGTTTTGTTGATGATCCGCTGGTGATCTTCACCTTAGCTGGCTTGTTTATTTTCGGTGGGCTAGGCTTCACAGTCGTCGGCGACCTATCGAGTAACTGGCGTAAAGGTTTTCGACATCTTCATTTACACACCAAGATTATGCTAACCGCCACTCCGACTCTATTGTTGGTAGGTACGGTATTGTTCTGGCTGCTAGAAAGAAATAACTCAGCAACCATGGAAGGGTTATCGACTCAAGGACAGTGGCTAGCCGCATTTTTTCAGTCGGCAAGTGCTCGTACTGCTGGCTTTAATAGTGTGGATTTGTCTCAGTACACACAGCCTGCGTTGCTGGTAATGATTGTACTGATGTTGATTGGTGCAGGTTCTACCTCAACAGGTGGTGGTATTAAGGTTTCGACCTTTGCAGTAGCCTTTGTCGCAACGTGGACCTTCCTCCGTCAGAAAAAGCACGTGGTGATGTTTAAGCGCACTGTGACTTGGCAAGCGGTAACAAAGTCATTGGCCATTATTGTGGTAAGTGGGGCGTTATTAACCACCGCGATGTTTTTGTTAATGCTTACTGAAAAGGCAGCGTTTGATCGAGTCATGTTTGAGGTGATTTCTGCCTTTGCAACGGTTGGTTTAACAGCTGGCTTAACCGCAAACCTGACTGAGCCAGGTAAATACATCATGATTGTGGTTATGGTGATTGGACGTATCGGCCCCCTGACCTTGGCTTATATGCTAGCTCGCCCAGAACCTTCCTTGTTGAAATACCCTGAAGACACGGTGTTAACGGGTTAATTAGGTCCATGGGCTGATAAATAAAGCTCTGTAAATAAAAACAAAGCCAGCGATATGCTGGCTTTGTTGTCATAGGCTGATCGTTAATTGCTGAATGCCTATCCCTCAAACATCTCAACGTATTCCTCATAGCCTTCTTCTGCTAATTTATCCGCAGGGATAAAGCGCATTGCGGCTGAGTTCATGCAGTAACGTAACCCAGTTGGTTTTGGACCATCTTTGAATACATGCCCTAGGTGGGAATCGCCAAACTTACTTCGGACCTCTGTTCTTGGGTAAAGCAGCTTGTAGTCAGTAGTTGTAACGACATAAGCTTCGCTGATTGGTTGGGTGAAGCTCGGCCAACCCGTACCTGATTTGTATTTGTCTTTTGATGAGAACAAAGGCTCACCGGTAACGATATCAACATAAATACCTTCCTCTTTGTTATCCCAGTATTTGTTGTCAAATGGGCGCTCAGTAGCGTCTTCTTGCGTTACATCGTATTGAAGTGCTGTAAGCTTCGCTTTGATCTCTACATCAGAAGGTTTAACGTAGGTTTTAGCATTCGCTGTCGCATTCTTACTGTCGATGATCTGACGTAGTGTTTTAGGGTTGTCCTTTCTATCATCACCGAAGATTTTATCTAGGTACTGATCGCGGCCAGAAGCATAGCGGTAGTAGTTATAACGAACTTTACTCTTCTTGTAATAGTCTTGGTGATAGTCTTCCGCTGGCCAGAATTTTTCAAATTCAATCAGTTCTGTTTTTAGTGGTTCACCAAAGATATTAGCTTTGTCGATCTCCATCATGAAGTTCTGAGCAACATCTTTTTGTGCTTGGTTATGATAGAAAATAGCCGGTCGATAATGACGGCCTCGGTCTACAAAAGAACCTTTGTCATCGGTTGGGTCGATGTGTCGGAAGAATTGGTCAAGAACCTGTTCGTAGCTAACCACATCAGGGTTATAGGTCACGTTGATCACTTCGATGTGACCTGACTTACCCGAAGAGACCTGTTTGTAGGTTGGGTTTTCTAGTTCACCGCCAGAATACCCAGAGATAACGTCGGTGACGCCTGTCAGCTTTTCTAGGTCGGATTCTGTACACCAAAAACAACCACCCGCGAGTGTCGCGATTTCACTATTACCTGAATTAGCTGTTTTATCCATTGTATTGGCAGTGCCAGTCTGGCTTACAAACAGCGAAATCAGTGGTAGCGCAACCACGAGTGATACCAATATTTTAGATAATTTATTCATAGATACCTCATCTTGACGTTCTTCTCATTCGATTTTGAATGTACGAATAGAGACAGGTTTTAGATGGAAAAAATTGCATCATTCATGAAAAAAATATGTTATCGAGAAAATCTTGCTCATAAATGCCGCCAGTAGTAGGGTGTAGGCATTGATGTAAAATAATAGATAATGATGACGTTTTCGTACATCTAAGGAACAGCATGCAAGCAGAAGTTAAATGGGTCGAAGGTTTTAAATTCTTGGGTCAATCTCAATCAGGCCACTCTATTGTCATGGATGGCAGCGGTGGTGCAACGGCGCCAAGCCCGATGGAAATGGTTCTTATGGCCGCTGGTGGTTGTAGCTCTGTTGATGTCGTCGATGGATTGAAATCTGCTGGTCAAAGCATTACAGGCTGTAACGCGAAACTTGAAACGACACGTCGTGAAACCGCGCCAAAAATCTTTACTGCGATTAACATTCACTTTGAAGTTTCAGGTGACAACCTTGATCCTAAGTTGGTTGCAAAAGTATGCGCTGATTCATTGGAAAAGTACTGTTCAGTGTGCCTAATGCTAGGTGCAGGCGTAGAAATGACGCACAGCTGGGAAATCGTCTAGTCTTCTGGCTGTATAGCTTGGCTTTGAGTCGTTACTTTTCGGCTTATGAGCAAACATAGATAAAGAAAGGGAGGAGCACTTAGCAGTGCTCCTCCCTTGTTATTAAGGAAGTCGTTATTACGTTAGAATACGATTATTCCACTGTTTCAATGATAACTTCTTCAACTTGAACATCTTCTTGGTACTCGAAGCTTGGGATTGTTGCTTCCACACGACGGTTTTGAGCACGACCTTCAGCCGTATCGTTTGATGCGATTGGGTTTTCTTCCCCTTCACCAGAAGCGGTAATGCGATCAGCTTCAATACCTTGCTCTTCGATGTATGCTGCTACTGCTGCCGCACGTTTCTTAGAGATCATCATGTTGTACTCAGCTGCACCTGTTGAATCTGTGTGACCAACAATGTTAACGGTAGACTGAGGGTATGTTTGTAAGACTTCCACAATTGGCTGTATAGCGGCTTTACCTTCGTCTGAAAGTTCTGTGCTGTTAGTCGCAAATGTACCTTGAGAGAAACTCTCAGTTTGCGCTTTGGTAACCACTACCTCCACTTCCTCTTCAACGACCACAGCTTCTGGCTCTGTGATTGGTTCAGAAGGTGCTTGAGTTACAGCCGCCGCAGAAGCTGCAGCCGCTGATGCGGTTGTATTACCCGTGCCGAAATTGTAGCTAAGACCTACTGTGACAAGGTTGGAGTTTAGGTCTTGGATGATCTTATCGTCAAAATCATCGAAGTATTGGTATTCCACTCTCAGCGCCCAATCGTCTGAAAGCTGTTTCTCGGCACCGATACCTAAGGCTAAAACAACGTCGTCTTCGTCATCGTGCATGATGTAAGCAGGACCTGCTTTAAAGAAGATATCAAACTCTTGTTTAATCGCTAGTCGATACATTGGGCTTAAAGAAATGGCTACGATAGAATCGCTGTATCTTTGAGTCGCTCCGTTGTTGTTAAAGCTGGTGTCATAATCACCTAAGTAATCTGCATTCAATTCTAGAGCAATGTTATCGGTAAAGTTGTAACCACCGTAAATACCGCCCGCCACTGAATCATCTTCACAATCAATGTTGTCGACACAAGCGCTATCTAGCCAACCCATGCCAACTTTTGCGCCTACGTATGTCGTTGCGGCAATTGATGGAGCAGCAGCGAAACCTGAAGCAGCTATCACAGCACACATGATTTTTGACAATTTTTTCATAATCTTATCCTTGGATTAACTCTTATTGTTATCTGAATGAGCCTTTAAAGCGACGACTTACTGATTGGGACACTGCAACAGTAGATCGTTCAAGGCGTAGATTCAGGTCGAACCTATCTTGGAACTGTTATTACATTGTTAGTACAGTTGCTTATTATGGTCAATGAAATTGTTAAAAATTATATATTTAAGGTGCTATTTACAGAGGTTTTTGTCAATTAATTGCTGTCTCAAATGTTGGAAACGAAGAAACCTCGTATCATTTTTAGGCGATATGAGGTTTCATTTTCATGTGTACGGAATGTTTGGTTGGGTAATCTAGGTGATTACCGTTATGGACGCTCACCCGCCAATAAACGCTTCTCGATATCTGCAATTACGCTAGGTAAGTCTGCAATGGTATCGATTAGGTAGTGTGGGTTTGATTTGTTTAGCTTAACGCTTGCTTTTTCACGTGCAGCTGCAAGTGTTGTCTCGTCTGCATCTAAATATTCTTGATACGTTAAGCCTGCTTCGTTCCCCGATAATACAAGTCCAACTGTCCACATGCCTGCGTTGTGACCCTCATCGATCCCCGGTGCTGCGTCGTCTACTTTTACACACGCAGCAACGCTAGTTACACCTAGATCGATTACGTTTTTCAGTGCCATAAATGGAGCAGGGCGACCACCTTGAGGTAAGTCATCGGTCGCTACCACGTTATCTGGTCGGTAACCGTAATCTGCAGCAGCAGGAATTAAAACATCCATCACTTCACGTGGGTAACCTGAACAAGACCCGATCTTCACGTTCTTCTCTTTTAGGTTATTGACCACTTCTATCGCATTCAAAATAGGTGCTGCGTGATCGGCTACTTTCGCTTTTTGAAGAGGCATGAATGCCGCGTAGATCGCGTCAACGTCTTCACTTGTCATGGAGCGTCCGAACTGAGCCTTCCAACGAGCGTCAACAGCTGGAATTCGACCCACTGCTTGGATGTGGTCCCATTTGCCGATCCCCATAGGTTCACGCGCTTCAGCTAAGTCGATGTCAAAGTCGAAACCTTGTTTGAATGCTTCAACGAAGATGCTAGTTGGAGCAAACGACCCAAAATCAACGATAGTGCCGGCCCAGTCAAAGATAACCGCTTGGATAGGTGATGTCGTGTTCATAATAGTGTCCTATTTTTGTGTCACTCCCAGTTCAAAGTTCTGGGAAACAAATGGTTGTTTAAGGTTATTGGTTTAAATGTTGATTTCGAGAATTAAAGGTATTCAAAATCTTTGCAGACTTTGGCTATCGCTTTTTCGAATACAGACAGAGCGACTTCTAGCTCGCTGCGACTGATGATCAATGGCGGGCTCAATTGAATCACGTTACCTTGTGACACCTTAAAGCTCAGGCCATCGTTCAGACATTGGTAAAGTACTGCTTCTGCTTCATCGAACGCTCGGTTTTTGGTGATATGGTCAGTGACCAATTCCACTCCCCAGAGCAGGCCGATGCCGCGAACGTCACCAATGACTGGGTATTTCTCTTTCATTTGAAGCAGTTGTTCACGCACGAATGCGCTGTCCGCTTGTACTTTTTCAAGTAGATTTTCTTGCTCAATCACTTCCATCGTAGCCAGTGCCGCCGCGCAGCCAATAGGACTTTTCTCGTGGGTGTAGTGACCAAGTGATACTTGCGCTGCCGTGTTGTATTTGTCTTTAGTGACCATGGCTGCAATTGGAACCAAGCCCCCGCCAAAACCTTTACCGATACAAAGAATGTCAGGTTCGATATCAAAGGCCTGGTGAGTGAACCATTCGCCACTACGAACCATACCGTTTGGAATGTCGTCGATGATCAACATGACGTTATGCTTATCGCAGATCTCACGGATGCGCTTCCAGTAAGCTTTGCTTGGAACCTGAACGTCTGTGTTACGCACTGCTTCGGCAATGAAGGCTCCAATGCCACCTTCTTTTTCAATCACATACTCTAAATAGTCGGCATAGTGAACGTCGCATGCAGTTTCGTTTGCATTGACTGCGCTATTCTCGTTAAACGGGAAAGCGCCACGATAAGAGACGGCTGGTGGAATACGTTCTACGCCAGCCATTAACGGGCCCATGCCTTCGCGGAAACAAGCTTCACCACCCACTGAAATTGCGTCCAGTGACGCGCCATGGAATGAGTCCCACAGTGAAACGACCTTGAAGTTGTTGGTGACATGTCGAGCCAGTTTGAGTGCCATGCCGATAACCGAAGTACCACCCGGTGCAAACAACACGCGGTTCAACTCACCACCGCAGATCTGTGTCAGCTTTTCAGCGCATTGAACGGCTGTTTCATTGGTAAAGCGACGTGGTGAAAACGGCAATGACGCCATTTGCTGAGTCACTTTATGAATGATGTGAGGGTGACCATAACCTAGTTGATGGACATTATTGCCATGAAAGTCCATGTACTTTTTGCCAGTCGCATCTTGAATGTAAATGCCTTCGGCTGCTTCAAGTGTGTCTAGGCAAGGTGTTGACATCGCTTGATGAAGAAACACGTCTGAGTCGCGTTTTAACATCGCTTGAGTCGCCTCATCGTTTAGCGACTCGTTCCATTTCTCACGCGCTGGCGTGGTGTTCACATCGCCTTCGCTTCGAAAGTGTGTCGCCTTTAGAACAGAATCTTGATTGGCCATCGTCATTATTTGATGTCCCAGTACATTGCGTTTTTAACTGAGCCAATGAGGGCTTCAATGTCAGAAGGGTAAACTTCACCGATGTTACCGATTCGGAAGCAGTCGGCGTTTGAAACCTTGCCCGGGTAAATCACAAAACCTTGTTCTTTCAAACGGTCATAGAATTCCTTGAATTGGTAATCGCTATGAGTTGGAGAATAGAAAGAGGTGATAATCGGTGAATGAAGTTCATCATTTAACAGAGGTTCAAAACCAAGAGAGCGCATACCTGCAACCAGTGTGGTTTGGTTTGTTTGGTAGCGATTATGACGAGCTTCGATACCACCTTCCTGTTCCAATTCAAGTAGAGCTTGATAGAAAGCACGCACTGTATGCGTCGGAGAGGTAAAACGCCATTTACCGTGGTTGCTTTCCATGCAGTGCCATTGGTCAAACAGATCAAGGCTTAATGAACGAGCTTGGCCTTTGCACTTTGCCAGTTCCGATTGCTTAGCAATAACAAAGCCGAAGCCCGGTACACCTTGGACGCACTTGTTTGCAGAGCTGATCATGTAATCGATACCTAAGTCAGCGATATCCATAGGGATGCCACCAAAGCTCGACATTGCATCGAGAATGACGGTTTTGTTGTGCTGTTTTGCCAATTTGGCAATGTCTTCAATTGGATTCAGCATGCCTGTCGTGGTTTCACAATGCACAATCGCAACGTGAGTAATGTCTGAATCCATGGCCAATGCCGTTTCCATTTCGTTCAAGTCAGGCTGTGATGTTTCACCTGGGGAAACGACATGGCATGGAATGTTTAAGTATTCTGCGATTTGAGCAATACGAGCGCCGTACGCACCGTTATCAACAACAAGAAGTTTTCCATTTTTAGAGATAACGCTACCGATTGTTGCTTCTACCGAAGCGGTGCCGCTACCTTGCATTAATACGCTTGTATATCCCGCTTGCTTAGTCGCTAAAGTCACTAGCTTGCTACGAATCACTTCAACAACGTCTTTGTTGTATTCATCATCCCAAGTACACCAATCTTTTAACATCGCTTGGCGAACGGTTTCAGAAGTAGATAAAGGGCCCGGTGTCAGCAGTAAGTATTCGTTTCTCATGTTCAACTCTCGTGATTTTAATTTTGGACTATACCAATATTTAGAGCTACTTTAACAACCAATTTAAACGGTCGTAAATAGCCCAAACATCATTTTCACAAAAGCTTCATATTAAAAATGGTCACTTGTCTTGAGAAAGTTTTCGATCTTTAAATTGCCATTTTTCGTTCATTTAATCGTCACAAAAGCCAGTTAGCTTAATAATTGAAATCTGGTACATACCAATATGTGGGGTGTGTGCCAACAACTGGAATGAATTTTTGAATATAGGTGCCTCTCGATAGGGCTTCTAGCTTTAACAACTTTAACTTTGGCAATTTTTAATTTTGGCAGCTTCTCACTTTAGAGTAGGGCCTGACTGGAGAAAATGATGAAAAACCGTTTTATGAAAGGATCACTTGCAGCATTAGTCACACTATTAGCTGGTAACGCTTATGCGGCACAGGAAGTGACGGTTTATACCGCTTTTGAAACTGACATCTTAGCGAAGTACAAAAATGCTTTTGAAAGCGAAAACCCAGACATCAACATCAAATGGGTTCGTGATTCAACCGGGATCATGACGGCAAAATTATTAGCTGAGAAAAACAACCCTCGTGCAGAAGTGGTGTGGGGCCTTGCGGGTTCTTCAATGGCATTGCTTAAAGAAGAGGGCGTCCTGAAACCTTATACGCCTCAAGGTGTAGAAGCGCTGCGCTCAAACCTCAACGATCCGCAATCTACTCAAGCTTGGTATGGCAACGATGCATTCTTCAATGCGGTTTGTTTCAACGAAGCGGTAGCGAAACAACTTAACCTACCAGCACCTAAATCTTGGGATGACCTAACCAAGCCTATCTACAAAGGTCATATTGCGATGCCAAACCCAGCGTCTTCTGGTACGGGTTATATGCAAGTGTCTGCTTGGCTACAAAACATGGGTGAAGACCAAGGTTGGAACTACATGCAGAAGCTAGACCAAAACATCGCTCACTACACGCACTCTGGTTCTAAGCCATGTGTTCAAGCGGGCATGGGTGAAGTCGCTATCGGTATTTCTATGGCGAGCCGTGGCGCTAAGCTGAAAACTCAAGGCGCTCCACTTTCAGTGATTACGCCTGAAGGCATCGGCTGGGAATCTGAAGCGGTAGGTCTTGTTAAGCCTTCTGATGCAGCACAACGTGTTATCGATTGGTCTATTTCTAAAGCGGCAAATGAGCTTTACATCGAAATGTACCCAGTTGTTGGTCACAAAGATGTGACAGGCAAAGCAGAGAACTTCCCTAATGTAGAAAAGAACATGGCAAAAATGGACTTCGCTCGCATGGGCAGCGAACGTGCCGACGTTCTTAAAACATGGTCTGACAAGTTTGACGCTAAATCAGAGCCAAAATCTTAATCTGACGACCTAGTCAGTTACTTAACTATTTAGTTCATTAGAAGTTAGAAATCAGTAAAGGAAGGCTTCGGTCTTCCTTTTTTAGTTTTACGCCTTCAGGTTTTAAGTAAGGTACAACAAATGACAAAGCACTACTCATATTGGTTCAAGCAAGCGTTGGAACAAGAGTTCGGCAACATCAATGCGGGGCTAGATTCGGCTAAGCCGCTCCAAAAAGATGTCAACTGTGATATCGCCATTGTTGGCGGTGGCTATACGGGTTTATGGACGGCGATTTTAATCAAACAACAGCAACCCGAAAAGCATGTTGTCGTGATTGAAAAAGGCCTATGTGGTCGCGGTGCTTCTGGTGCGAACGGCGGTTGCATGCTGACGTGGTCAACCAAGTATCCGACGCTGAAAAAGCTCTATGGAAAAGAACAAGCGAAATGGTTGGTTAAGGAATCGGAAAAGGTTATATACGAGATCGAATCCTTCTGTAACGAACACAAGATTGACGCGCATCTATATCGCAGCGGAACTTACTACACGGCGACCAATGAAGCTCAAAAGGGTGGAATGGAGCCTGTTGTTAATGAGCTGGTTAAGCAGGGTATCAATAGCTGGAAGAAGTGCGATAATTCTTTGGCTGATAAAGCGGGATCTGAACGCCATATTGAGGGTTACTACTCAGAAGCTGCGGGTAGTGTGCAGCCAGCGTTATTGGCTAGAGGTTTGCGCCGAGTCGCGCTTGAACTGGGTGTCGAAATTCACGAAAACACAGAGATGACATCACTCGACTATGGCTCTCCCGCTCGAATTCAAACCAAAGGCGGGTCAGTATTTGCGGATAAAGTGATTTTGGCACTCAATGCGTGGATGCTCGATCACTTCAAAGAGTTCAAACGCAGCATTGTGGTTGTCTCTTCAGATATGGTGGTGACCAAGCCCATTCCTGAAAAGCTCAAGAAGTTTGGCCCAGAGAAAGGGGCGGCGGTGGTGGATTCGCGTATCTTTGTCCACTACTACCGAGATACCCAGGACGGACGACTCATGTTGGGCAAAGGCGGCAATAAATTCTCGTTTGCCAATCAAGTTGAAAGCATGTTTAACCAAACGACTAACTACCTGCCGATTCTCAATCAATCGTTCCAAAAACTGTTCCCTAAATTGGAACAAAGTGAATTCGATTACAACTGGTCTGGCGGCTCAGATCGTTCGGTTACCGGATTGCCATTTTTCGGTAACCTAAAAGGCCAAAGCAACATCTATTATGGGCTTGGTTATTCAGGCAATGGCGTTGCTCAAACCCGTATGGGCGGGAAGATTTTGTCAGCAAAGGTGCTCGATATCGACAATGCTTGGACACGAAGCGGTTTAACTAAAGGCCCGTTAGGACACTTCCCGCCAGAGCCATTTCGTTGGGTAGGTGCGATGATGGTGCGTGATGCGGTACGAAGAAAAGAGAACGCGGAAGATTCGGGTAACACGCCATTGTGGCTAGATAAACAGTTATCCAAACTCGCAGGTGCGGCGGGCAAAGCCGACAAGGTTGAATCATAGATTAATCTTGCGTTTAAATTAGAAGTTTACATTAAGGCTCTCAGTGATTTATGGGCAAGTCACTGAGGGCTTTCAACGTTGAACGAACTGTGAATGCTGAACAAATAGCAATCCTTAATGCTTATTATATCTGCAATATAACTGTCATTTAGCTACTATAAATTTGTCACTCAACTGCAATATTCTCAGTTTAAATTTGGTATATACCATATAGAGAGTGCTGTAGTATGAGCAACCAAACTTATTTGAATATTGAAAACGTTGTAAAGCAATTTGGCCAATTTACAGCGTTAAAAGACATCTCCCTATCGATAGATAAAGGCGAGTTCGTCTGCTTTCTTGGCCCGTCCGGCTGTGGAAAAACCACCTTATTACGTGCGATTGCAGGTCTAGACTTGCCAACTTCAGGTTCTATTGAGCAGAACGGTAATGATACGACCTTCTTGCCACCAGAAAAGCGCGACTTTGGTATCGTGTTCCAATCTTACGCTTTGTTTCCAAATCTCACTGTGGAAGAAAACATTGCGATTGGTCTGAAAAACCAAGGCATGTCGACCAAAGAAGCCCTTGAGACGGTTGAGTCTTGGTTAGAGACCATCGGCTTACCAACGTCTGGCCAAAAGTATCCGAATCAGTTGTCTGGCGGACAACAGCAGCGTGTTGCTCTGGCTCGCGCGTTAGCGTTGTCTCCAGGCTTGTTGCTACTCGATGAGCCTCTTTCTGCGTTGGATGCGAAGGTAAGAACACATCTGCGTGACGAGATCTGCCAACTGCAACGCAAGTTGGGTATCACCACTATCATGGTGACGCACGACCAAGATGAAGCCTTAACGATGGCCGACCGTATTGTCGTGATGAATCATGGTGTTATCGAGCAGGTCGGTGCTCCACAAGAGATCTACCAAAAACCTGTCAGTCGTTTTGTGGCTGAGTTTGTTGGTAGCATGAACTTCATTCAAGCTTCTGTCGCAGCGCAAGGCAAGATACGTATTGCTGAGTCGATGCTACCGTTGCCGGGTTTAGATAACCTCACGCCAAAACTTGGTGATGTTTTCGATATTGCCGTTCGTCCAGAGCAAATCCAGTTTGTGGATCGTTTTAGTGAGTCATTACCCGTGAGAATCGTATCAAGCGAATTCTTAGGGGCGTTTTATCGTGTTGAGTGTCAATTGCAACATGACTCCACGGCGAAAGAGATCATCGTTGATGTATCAGTCAAAGAGTTCAATCGATTGAAGCTGCGTCGCAGTGATATTCGTTATGTGGCGTTTGACCAAGAAGGCCTGAGAGCTTACCCATCGAAAAGCCTGCAAGTGATGAAAGACGAGGCGGCGTAAATAATCATGGAATCGACTCAAATGATGCAATCTAAGCTGCTAATTCAACGACGAGTACAGCCTTTTCTTGCTCGATTAAGTAAAGACAACGTAATCCTATTTGGGCTGTTGGCCTTTTTGTCTGTGTTCATGACGCTGTTTATCCTGATGCCACTATGGGCAATGTTGAAAAAAAGCGTTCAGAATGCAGACGGAGAATTTGTAGGATTACAGAATTTCGCAACGTATTTTGCTTCTCAAAGCCTGTGGCAGTCGGTAGGCAATACGTTCACGCTTGGGTTGTTAGTGACCGTTGTCGTGGGAGTATTAGCGTTTGGCTATGCCTATGCTTTGACTCGTTCATGCATGCCTTTTAAGGGGCTTTTTCAAGTGCTAGGTTCAGCGCCTATTCTGGCTCCTTCATTGCTACCAGCGATCAGTTTGATCTTCTTATTTGGTAATCAAGGTATCGCTAAAGAAGTCTTAGGTGGTAACTCGGTGTACGGCTTGATTGGTATCTCACTGGGCCTGATATTCTGGACGTTTCCACACGCCTTAATGATTCTGACTACTTCATTGAGAACCTCTGACGCTCGTCTTTATGAGGCGGCACGTGCACTCAATACTTCATCGCTAAAAACCTTCTTCATGGTGACGTTACCTGCGGCAAAATACGGCTTGATAAGTACCTTGATCGTTGTGTTTACGCTGGTGGTTTGTGATTTTGGTGTGCCAAAGGTGATTGGTGGTAGCTACAACGTTCTGTCTACCGATATCTTTAAACAGGTAGTAGGGCAACAGAATTTCTCTATGGGCGCGGTGACTAGCATCCTATTGCTATTGCCTGCGTTGCTTGCATTTACCGTTGACCGCTGGGTTCAAAAGAAACAAAAGAGCTTGTTTGATACTCGCTCCGTCGCTTACCAACCAGAGCCAAACACTCTACGTGATGGCGTGTGTTTACTCTATTGCACCGTAATTTCAGTGGCTGTTGTTATCGTGCTAGGCATGGCGATATACGGATCTATGGTCACTTTCTGGCCTTGGAATAAAACGCTAACGCTAAATAACTATAACTTCGCAGAGATGAGTACTTATGGTTGGACGCCATTTTTCAACTCTTTAACCCTCGGCGCTTGGACTGCGATCATCGGTACCGTATTGATTTTCTTAGGCGCGTACTGCATTGAGAAGGGCAGAGCATTTGGTCCTGTTCGTCAAGCAATGCAAATGCTCAGTGTGGTACCGATGGCCGTTCCGGGTATGGTGTTGGGTTTGGGGTATATCTTCTACTTTAATGATTTGAGTAACCCACTCAACTTCTTGTATGGCACGATGGCGTTCTTGGTGATTAATACGGTGGTTCACTACTACACAGTCGGCCACATGACAGCGTTAACCGCATTAAAACAGCTGCCTGAGGAAATAGAAGCGACGGCGGCTTCGGTTAACCTACCGCAATACAAGCTGTTCTTTAAGGTGACGGTACCCGTTTGTCTGCCTGCGATTTTAGATATTGCGACATACCTGTTTATTAATGCACTTACCACGACATCTGCGGTAGTATTCTTGTATTCTACCGATACGATACCTGCGTCAGTTTCAGTACTGAATATGGATGATGCGGGACAAACGGGTGCAGCAGCTGCCATGGCGGTGATGATCATGATATCGGCAGCGAGCGCGAAGTTGATTCATATGTTAATCAACAAGTTATTCGAGAAGCGCACCCAAGCTTGGCGCAAACGCTAGCGAACCATTTTATATTGCAGTTGGCCAAGGAATGGCTGACGACAAGAACAAGAATAAAAGGAAATGAAGTGCAGTACGTAAAAATCAAAGACGTCATCGTAGAGCAGATAGAGTCGGGGATGTTAACACCACGACAGAAGCTGCCTGCGGAGCGCAAACTGGCTGAATCGTTTGATACAACACGAGTTACGTTACGTGAAGCCTTGTCTTCACTTGAAGCGGAAGGACGAATTTATCGAGAAGACCGACGTGGTTGGTTTATCTCTCCAGCGCCACTGCGCTACGATCCAACACAAACACTGAACTTCACGAATATGGCTTTGTCGCAGAATCGTAAGCCAAAAACAGAATTGGTGGCGGCGAAAGGCATGTTAGCAACCAAGGAGGCGACTCGGCTTCTTGAGTTACAACCTTTTTCGGACGTTTATCGAGTCGACAGAGTTCGTTATCTTGAAGATAGGCCGGTTGTGTATGTGACCAACTACATTCGACCTGAGCTGTTCCCTAATTTGCTTGATTATGACTTGTCTAAATCGTTGACGGACATCTACCGTGAGCACTTTGGCGTGGTGTATCAGAAGATCCGTTACCGAGTGAGCACAACGTCTTTGCTTGGCGAAACCGCGCAAGCCCTGCGTGCGACTTCTGGTTCTCCTGCAATGGTCGTAGAGCGTGTGAACTACAACCAAAACGGCGACCTGATTGACTGTGATATTGAGTATTGGCGTCATGACGCGATCAGTATTGAGTCAATCGCGCAGCTAGAGCGCTAGTCATACGTTATAACGTTGGCATATCTGCAATTATGCAGGATTGCCCAATTGAAACGCTCAAAGGTCTCTTATTCGGAGGCCTTTTTTATCACCTGTTGTCAGCCGTTGTGCTAATTCATCAATAATTTAGGAATGAAATGGAATTCTCTGCGATTGTAATCGTGATCATTTCGGCTTTGCTTCACGCGGGTTGGAACGTTCTAGGTAAATCTAATCAAGGCTCGGGCTCGTCTTTCTTTTTAGCCTCTGGCTTTGCCGCTGCCGCGATATTGACGCCTTACTTGATCTGGTATGTTCACAGTGTAGGGCTGTCAAATATCTTACTTCCATTCTGGCAACTGGTTTTCTTGAGTGGGATCTGTCAAATCATCTATTTGATTGGGTTAGGCGCGGCCTATAAACAAGCTGATATCGGTGTGATTTACCCAATGGCACGGGCACTGCCTGTGTTGATGGTGGGTTTAGGCACGGTGTTGATAGGCTATGAGCTGTCACCTAATCAATGGATTGGGTTCACTTTAATAACATTAGGCTGCTTGTTTGTACCACTTAAGCAGTTTTCAGATCTTAGGTTAAAAGCGTATCTCAACCTTGGCGTACTGTGGGCGTTGATCGCGGCCATTGGTACCACTGGCTATTCCATCATTGATAAAGAAGCGCTTTTGTTACTCGAGCCTTTGAGCACACCAGTTATAACTAACAAGCACACCGCGATTTTCTATCTAGGCATTCAGTTTTGGGCGATTGTGATTCCACTCAGTGTTTGGTTATTCGTAACCAACCAAAGAATCGAGTTTACTAATGCTTGGATACTGCGAAAGAGAGCCACAGTGGCCGGCATCATGATGGCTTCGACTTATGGTTTGGTGTTGTTTGCGATGACCATGACTGAGAACGTCAGCTTGGTTGTTGCTCTTAGGCAAGTAAGTATCATCTTCGGCGTAGTGATGGGGTTCTACTTTTTAAAGGAAAAGTGGCACGCGACTCGCGGTGTAGGCGTCTCTCTAATTATTGCTGGCTTAGTTATCTCATTGACTTAAAAGCTCGCCGGAACGATTGGATATTTGTGCAGAGGCATCTATATTAAGCTAAATCAAAAACGCCCTTAGCGATACAAACTTCGTCAAGGGCGTTTTCTCTTTATCTAGTAAGAAGCTGTAGGTAGTAAAAGACTTAACCCGCTAAAGCTTGAGCATCTTGCTGTTTCAACACTTTGTGGCCATCTTCAGTGACACCACGTTTCCAGTAGCTGCTGATGTAGATGTTCTCTTTCGCGACTTCTTTTTCGTTGCGGAAGTATTGTCTTAGCTCACGCATGCTTTCAAATTCACACGCTGTCCATATTGAAACCTGACCTTCTAACCATTCTGTGTTGCGCACGGTTTGTGAAAGTGACTCTGAGGTTTCATCTTCAATCAACCAGGTTACTTTGATACCTTGAGGAGTCTCAAGTACCTGCTTATCTGCTGCTGAGTTGATCTGAATGATAGCGTGCCCCGTTGCTGTTTCTGGGAGCGTTTTTACTTTTGCAGAAAGCGCAGGTAGGGACGTCATGTCTGCAACTAAGAAGAACCAGTCTGACTCTAGGTTAAGCCCCTGAATTAAACCAGGGCCAGCCACTGAAACCGTGTCACCCACTTTTGCGTTCATTGCCCATCGAGCCGCAAAACCACATTGCAAATCTGTAGTGATATGGCGAACAAAATCAACTTCAATCCACTGCTCTACAGGATTGTACTGACGAATGGTGTAAGTGCGCATGGTTGGGCGCTCACCTTCGTTTAGCTGGCTTAAATCAGTCGTGCCAAGTGGCGAGAATAAAAGCTTGATGTAGCCGCCGGCACATTCTGTTGGGTATTTACTTAATCCTTCACCGCTAAGCGTTATGCGCTGCATGTTTGGAGTAATTGTTGAGGTTTGAGTAACGGTTAATGTGATAGGGCTAGGCTTGCTCATATAAGGCTCTCTTAGATTTGGATTTCCACATCATAATCCTGAACTAAAAAACACTCAATACTAATAGTTATCATTTACTTTGATTTACACATGTACTACCTAACTTATACGACAGATCCTATTGAGAAACGGATCCTACAAAAAAGAGCCCTTTAGAAAACTAAAGGGCTCTTAGGATTGGTTTGACTCAGCGAACAGAATTAGCTGTTTGCTTGCTCTAGTTCAATCGTTTCTTCAGCGGCTTTCGCAGCTTCTAGCATCTTACGAATAATGAACGATGCTGCCATTGCGATACCTACCATCACGACGGCAAGAACAGTCAGCATTTGGAAGTAATCACCGTAAACCGTTTGCACGATCTCTTGTGTGATCTCTTGACCTTTCTCTAGTGCAATAGACGTTGAGAATACCGCGCCAACAATGCCTGATAGTGCGATAGCAACAGAGAACAAGCTTACTGAGAAGTTTTCAATGTGCTTAGGTGCAACAGACAGGATGAAGGCTACAACCATAGAACCAACAATAACCTCACCAAATGCTAGGAAGAAGTGGATTGCTAAGAACACTTCAGGGCGAATCAGAATATCTTCACCAACGGTTGTTACTGCCATCGTTAAGATACCGAAAGCGATAGCCGTAAGGATGAAAGAGAAACCGACTTTGGTTGCAGTTGAGAAGTTAATGTTTTTCTTTTCTAGGTTAGAGAAGATACCCGCGATGATAGGGCCAGCAACCATACACCATAGTGGGTTCATTGCCATTGAAGCTTCAGGTGCGACAGGGATGAAACCAAATAGATCGCCACGCATTGTGTTGATCGCTACCATTGTCATCGAAGTCATCATCTGACCGTAGTACACGAAGAAACATGTCGTCAGGAATGTGATGATTAAGATAGTCCCCATTTTTAGCATGTCTGATTTCTTCGATTTCATCATCAAAGAGACAAAGTAGATGATCGCTGCACCACCGATTGCGTACACGATGTTTTGGCCAATATCCATGTTAGAGAACATGAAGAATACCAAGCCGATCATTGCTGCAGAAAGACCAAGGAACGCTGCCCAGTTTTTAGTGCTTACTGGTTTTTGGTCGATTTCAGCACTTGCTTCAACAAGGCCTTTGCGAACAAAGATCATCATCAGAAGCGCAGCACCGGCTAGCACCGCTGAAAGAAGGAAACCACCGTGGAAACCAACAACAAGTACTAGCATTGGGAACAGGTATTGGCCTAACAGAGCACCAATATTGTTTACTGAGTAGTTGATTGGGTAGCAGTTCTCAAAATCTTCTTGAGTTTTGAACGTGCGTTTGTAAAGACTTGGGTAAGAAGGGGACATCAAACCACGTGCATAACTTGCTAACGCAATACCACATAATGCCATCGGAACATTGGTTGCTGCTGCACCAAGTACCAGTAGAACGTAACCACTTGCGAACCCTAGGAAGGCAATGGTTAAAGATCGGTAGGCGCCTAAAAACTTGTCGGCGATAAAGCCACCTGCGATAGCAAATAGCGGTCCGATTGCAGAGAAAGCACCAACAACCATCATGGTGTCGGCTTCATTGTAGTTCAGATCTTCAAGGAAGAAACGAGTCAAGATCACCATGACGCCATAGAACGAAAGTCCGAACATCATTTGGCAGAACATCATTGATTTGTTTAATCTATTCCACATTATTTTATTCTCACGTTTGTATTGATATGTAGTGTAATTACCCGATTATAATATCATTAGTAGTAATACATAAACTGAAATATCTGTCCCAAACAGAACTTTACTCGATATATCTTTTCTTATGAGTGCATTCATATTTCTCATGAATGAGGTTTGCAACGTTAGATTTTGCAAGTGGATGCATGGCGGTATGAAATTTAGCCATCATCATTTGTGGCTAAGTAATGAACTAATAAAGGGAAAGTTAGAGGTAGTCATTCTATAAGTTATTTTGAGTGAGTATCACTTTCAATTGTCTGCTGGGCTTTAGCCAATAAAAAAGCCAGCTTGGTGGCTGGCTTTGTTGAGATATTGAAAACTAAGTTTACAAGAATGCTGTCTCTATAGAGGCTTTCTCCACTCGTGTTCCTGTCTTTTATTCACAAGGTGGTGCCATGTGGATCACGGCTAGGCCGCCTAGAGAAGTTTCACGGTACTTCTTGTTCATGTCTTTACCTGTTTGGTACATGGTCTCGATAACCTTGTCTAACGAGATAAGACACTTGCTGGTACGTTTCAATGCCATGCGCGATGCATTGATCGCTTTCATTGCACCCATTGCGTTACGTTCGATACATGGTACCTGTACTAGTCCGCCGATTGGGTCGCATGTCATGCCCAGTGAGTGTTCCATCGCGATCTCAGCGGCAATACAAATCTGTTCGTTGCTACCACCACGTAGGGCAGTTAGGCCTGCTGCGGCCATTGATGAAGAAACGCCGACTTCACCCTGACAACCTACCTCTGCGCCAGAAATCGAAGCGTTGGTTTTGTATAAGATGCCGATTGCGCCAGAGACTGCCAAGAAGTCTTTAAGCTGCTTGGTGTCTAGCTCCTTGATGAAACGATGGTAGTACATCAATACCGCAGGAATAACCCCAGCCGCACCGTTGGTCGGTGATGTCACGACCTGACCGCCCGCTGCGTTTTCTTCACTTACAGCAAAGGCAAATAGGTTAATCCAATCCATGATCTCCATTGGATCGTTTTCAATCGAGGCATTCGCTTCAAGCTTTTTAAGCAGAGCAGGTGCTCGACGAGTGACTTCTAGGCCGCCATCAAGGATGCCTTCGGTGTCAAAGCCACGCTGCATACACAGAGACATCACCTTCCAAATTTGGTCGGCTTTCTGGTCAATCACATCCATACCTTGGAATGAAACTTCGTTACGTAGAATTAAGCCACCAAGGCTCAGTCCTTGTTGTTCGGATAGTTCAAGCAACTGATCAGCAGAAGAGAAAGGGAACTCAACTTGAGTTTCTGCTTCCTGTTTGCCGTTTTGTAGCTCATCAGCGGTTGCGATAAAGCCACCACCAATCGAGTAGTAGGTTTCCATATCCAGAAGGCTGCCGCTTTCGTTAAAGGCAGAGATAGTCATGCCATTTTCATGCAGCGGAAGGTTGGTCTTGTGGAAGAGCAGATCGCTTTCTACATCGAAATAAATTTCATGGTTACCGCTAACCAATAGAGATTTATCTTCAATCGCTTTACGAATTGCTTGGTTAGCACTGGTAATTTTGATGGTGTCGGGGCGGTTACCGAGCAAACCTAACAAGGTCGCTCTGTCTGTGTGGTGACCAATACCCGTCAATGATAATGAGCCATATAAGTCGATTTGAATACGCTTCACTTGCTTAAGCTGAGCATCAATTTTTTGGGTAAAGTTAAACCCAGCGATCATTGGTCCATTTGTGTGGGAGCTGGACGGGCCAACCCCAATTTTGTAGATATCAAAAATAGACAGCATAGTAACTTCCTGTGAAGACGGTTCGATGAACGAACTCTGTGTAAAATTTGTATTTAGTTAGTTGCACTTCTTTGAGTGAACCTGTTCTTTGGGTGAAATAGTTATGCGATAGAGCGTATTCATTGATTGAAAGGGCTCTTTTATCGACTAGTGCTAACAAGCATAGAGCGATGAAATACAAGAGCGTGCTATGTTTGCTGTAAAGCGACACGTTTATTCTTGTATTACCTAAGATGTCGCTATCAATAGTGAGCATTATTGCGAGCAACATATCAGAATTTCAAAATACTTTTGTTAACAAGTATTGTATACATAATTCACTCCATCTAATCCCCAAAACGAGACTTGAACATAAAATGAGCATTAATCACCTCCTTATTGTGCTGGGTAAGCGACTTAATGAGAATAAATTGACTGATGAAGGAATCAGTCGAGTTGATGCTTTGGTTGAGTATCTGGCGGAGCCTTTGGTAGAAGAGTCGAATCAGCAAACTGCGGTAGCATTTTGTGGTGGGCTAACAAAAGGGCAAACACTGTCTGAAGCCGACGCGATGCACCAGTACTTTAGAAAGCTTGAAAAGCAGCGTGAACATCCGTTTTCTTTAGGGGCGATTTTGCTCGAGCAGCACTCGACCAACACTGTCGAGAACATACAGAACTTGGCCTCAGAGATGATTGCAAGCGGGCTGTTTACTCGCGGGCAAAGTGTGCAAGTGACATTCGTTTCGAATGACTACCATTTACAACGTATATTCGAGATTCAATCGCTCATGGGCGAGCAAGGTTTGCTTAAAGTTCTCATCGAGAAGTGTTCCGCACTTGGGGTAGAGCAGCAAATAGATCGCAGGTTGGAGGCTCATGTTGCGGTGCCATACCCACATCAAAGTGCTCAGGGGCAATTGTTTCTGTTGATGGACGTACTGACGACCTACCGAGTTTATCTTGAAGGTGTTTGTGCGGGCGCATTTAAGCGAGATTTAGAGTTGGTTAGACGAGAGCCAGAAAGACTGTCTTTGGAAGCATTGATCACTGCCAAAGAGCTCGTTGGACGTTCATCTGACTTTGACATTGTGGAGAGTTTACTCCCAGCATTGGAGCGCTGTATCCAGCAGACTTCAGTGGGTACCGATGTAAAAAAAGTCAGGGAATACCTAGCTCTACTAGATACTAACCTGACTTTATTGAATCGTTATTTAGATCCGGAATCGGATCACACACATCGCTGGTGGCGATAGGTGATTATTTCTTTCTCGTGATGCCAATAACGGTCTTTAAACTCGCAAAGGCAATCAGACAGTAAGCTAGAAGCTCAGTGCCTTCTTCAGCGATGTTTTTAACCGCTCGAACGTAATCATCGCCCATAACATTGTGCCAGAAGGCTCATGTGTTTTTTTACAGTGATTAACTTTGGTTTTCTGAATCTTGCTCATGGTTATTGCGGTAGTACTCCCACTGTTCAATGCGCTCGCCGTCATCGAATACACAGTAAGTTGTACGCTGATTGTTTTCAGTAACCGTGTCTAATTCACCGTCTTGTTGAACACAATAAACCGCTGCTGGGTTAGCGACTGAAACACGTTGGCCCTCGCTATATTCTGCATAGTCGTTTGCACAACCGCCTAATACAACGGCACATACAGCCATCAAACCAATTTTCTTCATGTCTATCTCCTACGTGATAACTCTATAATCGAATGCGTTAAGTTCTACAGAACCAAATGAGAAGCTCTATGAAATTAGTATATTTTAGATTTCAGAAAAGGTTGTCCTAATTTGGTCAAGATATTGAAATAGGTTGATATTTCTTCATGTTTAACGACTTTTTGAGTGTTAGATCAAGCTAAGTGGATTCAAGTTACCGTAGGAATATCCCCGTCCGCTCCGTTCTGGTTAGCGGTTGTGAACCTCGAATCTATTGATGATTATGATATGATGCCGCCAAATTCAGTAGAGCAGTCAGAATCATGAGACACCTAAAAACAACCATCCATCCTGATATCGACCATCTAGACAATAAAACGGTCTATAAGCGCAACGCTGCCCGTGCCATTGTGTTAGATGGTGAAGACATTCTGATGCTGTATACAGAGCGTTATCACGACTACACCATTCCTGGTGGTGGTTTGGATGAAGGGGAAGATGTGATCGCAGGTATGGTTCGTGAACTCGAAGAAGAGACTGGCGCGAAGAATATCCATAGCATCAAGCCGTTCGGCATTTTTGAAGAGTTTCGTCCTTGGTACAAAGACGATGCAGACATGATGCACATGATTTCTTACTGCTACTCATGCAAGATCGATCGTGAGCTTGGTGAAACGGCTTACGAAGATTATGAAGTGAAAAACGGGATGAAACCGATGTGGATGAATATCCATGAAGCGATCGCTCATAACGAAAAGACCATGGCAGAGAGCCCTAAGAAGGGCATGAGTATTGAACGTGAAACCTTTTTGCTGCATTTGATTGCCAAAGAGATGCTTTAGCCGTTATCAATACTAGCCTGCTAAGCTATTTATTTGCCGCCACTTTTGGCGGCAAAGTTGTTTCTAGCAATGCTAAAACTTAATACCCGAAACTAATTATTGAATATGGTTGATATTGTCAACTAAGTGTTTTTGATGTATCTTTACCTCAGCGATGAACCTATCTAGCTTAACTGCCCGGTTATATCGTTAAATCTCGCTGTGAGCCTGCCCTAAACAAAGAATACTATGAATAAAAGACAGTTTATTGCCCATTATCTGCGCATGAATCGCACCTCGTACTTATTGGCGATTGTGTTCATCTTTCTCGTCAACTGGTTACAAGTAGAGATCCCTCGCTATATCCAATTGGCGATAGATTTGATTGATGATGCCTCTTCAACTGGCCACAAACAGCTTCAAACCTATGTTTGGATTGTGGTCGGGATGTCGGTTGCCATGGTGGTGGTGAGAATTCTGTCTCGTATCTATGCGCTTAATCCGGGGCGAATTACAGAGGCCGCACTTAAAAGTACACTTCTACAAAAGTTGAATCGCTTACCGAGCAGCTTTCACGAACGCTTTGCTTCGGGTCGACTGATCTCGATTGTCAACAATGACCTTAGTGGCATTCGACTGATGTTTGGTGTCGGCTTCTTGCAGTTCTTCAATGCCTTGCTTGCGTTGTCGTTGACGCCTCTTTACATGTGGCGCATATCGCCAGAACTCACACTGTATTCGATCATTCCTATCTCAATCGCTTTTGTGATTTTCCGTGTGGGCTTCAAGCGTATGAAAATACTGCATTTAGAGCACATGAAGCGCCTACAAAATCTGTCTGCTCAGCTAATGAGTTACCTGTCTGGGATTGATCTCATTAAGAGCCAGCAGATGTCACCCTGGGTGAAAGCTGAAACTGAAAAACTGAACCAGTTATTGCTTGAATGCCGCCTTAAAATTACACGCATTCAAGTCTTCTTTATGCCGGTGCTCGACTACGCCAATGACCTGATGAAAATCATCATTCTTGGGCTTGGTGGCTACATGTTAATGAGACAGGAACTCACACTTGGTGAGATTACCGCCTTTCTGACTTACTCGGTTTTGCTCGCTATGCCATTGATGCAACTTGGCAGAATCGCGACCATTTATCAGCGTGGCATGGTAGGTATTCAAAGTGCACAAACCATTCTTAATGCCAAAGTCCCGGAGCTTGATGAAGATAAGCTGACTGAACTAGATGTTGAATCACTGAAGGGAAAAACGTTTTCTGTTCGCAACCTCAGCTTCAGCTATTCAGGTGAAGAACGCGTGATTCTCGATGACATCAGCTTTGATATTCCAACAGGTAAGAAAGTGGGTGTGTTAGGCGGGATCGGAGCGGGTAAAACGACATTAGTGAACTGCTTAAACCACCACTTGGATGTACCACAAGGTTCTGTTTTCCTTGGTGAAAGAGATGTCACTAGCTTCTCACGCAGTGACTTACGCCGTTACGTGAAAACCGTGACTCAAGACCCTTACCTGTTTTCAGCAACCGTCGAAGACAATATCCGCTTTGGTAGCCTAGATACCGATTTGGCAAAGAGTCAGGTTGATGAAGTGCTAGAGCTCAGCCAGTTGGCTAGTGATGTGACACGTTTTGAACACGGCGATCAAACCTTAGTCGGTGAGAAAGGGATCATGTTGTCAGGTGGTCAGAAGCAGCGCTTAAGTATTGCGCGTGCTTTATTGCAACCCACCGACCTGATCATCATGGATAACGTTCTATCGGCTGTCGACTATGAAACAGAACGTAAGATCTTGGAAGGTTTGTTTAAACGTTTGGAAAATCAATCGGTTCTTGTGGTTTCACACCGCGTTAATGCCCTTGAATATATGGATGAAGTTATCGTGTTGAACGAAGGTAAAGTGATCGCGAAGGGCGACCACGCCACGTTATTGAAAACCTGTGATTACTATTACGATACATGGCAACTACAGCAGAATGAAACGGAGGCAGCAGCATGTTAAAAGGTGTTGATCTCAAGTACCTCAAGCACTTTTTTAAGTTTGCTAAGAAATACAAAGGCTCTGCGATTCTGGGCATCGCTATGCTTCCTCTTTCTGTCATCACGAGCTTGTTGTTCCCTTGGCTGATCATTCAAGTGATCGATGTTCACCTGAGTCACGGGGATATGGATGGTCTGCTCGAATACGTCTTCTATCTCGTTGCCGTGCTGGTGGCGAGTTATGTGGTGGATACCACCTATTCGTACAATCTGCGTAAAACTGGTCAATACACGATAACTGACATGCGCTCAGTATTGTTTGCTCGCGTGCTTAAACTGCCACGCAGCTATTTTGATAACACACCGATTGGCGTCACGCTTTCACGATTAACCAGTGACTTGGAAACCATCGGCGAGACATTTGTTCAGTCGGTTGTAGGTCTAGTTAAAGACAGCATCAATACCATTGCTCTGTTGGTGATGATGTTCTTCATTGACTGGCAGTTAACGATGATTGTGTTGATTATCATGCCGCCAGTGATGTACTTGACGGTCTATGTGAGAAACCGACTTCGTGCTTTGTATAAGGTGACTCGTTCTTCGCTCGCTCGCGGTATTGGCTTTTTACAAGAAGTCTTATTTGGTATGAAAACCGTTCAGATGTATCGAGCGGAAGAGCAAGTCGAACAACGCTACCAAGGCTATACCGATGAGTTTCTGAGAGCGCAGAAGAAAATCAATAAATACGATGCGATTTTGTTCTCGTTTATCTCCGGCATCACTTCAATCACTATCGCGATTATGATCTGGTATGGCTCTGAGCAATTGATAGAAGGAGCGCTCACCTTGGGTGTGCTGATTGCGTTCATCAATACTTTAGAGAAAGTGTTTGTTCCGATCCGAGACTTTACTTCGCAGATCGCTTCGATTCAGAGTTCATTTGCAGCGTTTGACCATATTGAAGAACTGTTTGTTGAGCCGACTGAAGAGGAAGGGCGTAACCTGCTGCCATCTAACAAGGTTGAGAAACAGCTTGAACAGTTTGTGAGCCTAGAGTTTAAGAACGTAAGCTTCCGCTACAAAGACGACTCTCCCTACGTTCTAAAGAATGTCTCGTTTGTATTGGAGAAAGGGCATCAAATCGCCCTTGTGGGTTCGACGGGTTCGGGCAAGTCGACGATTCTGCGTCTGATCTCTAAAACCTACCAAGATTATGAAGGCAGCATTTTGTTGAATGGAATAGAGCTGTCACAGATCTCAAGTGAAGACTCTGCTCATTTGTTCTCAATGATGATGCAAGACGTGCACTTATTTGAAGAGACCATTCAATTCAATATCGCGCTGGGCAAAACGCATCTATCTAGAACTGAGGTTGAACAGGCGGCGCGCTATGTTTATGCCGATAAGTTTATTGAACAATTGCCACAAGGTTATGACTTCCACTTGGAAAAGAACGGCTCCAACTTGTCTGTAGGGCAAACGCAGCTTATCTCGTTCGCTAGAGCGGTTGCACAGGGTGGTCAATTGATGATGCTTGACGAGGCGACCAGTTCGGTAGATTCAATCACCGAAGACCTGATTCAAAAAGCAATGCAGCGCCTTTTCAAGGAAAAAACCGTGATTGCGATTGCACACCGTTTGAGTACCGTTCGTCACTCAGATACGATTTTGGTGTTGGAAAAGGGTGAAATTGTTGAGCAAGGTAATCATCAACAGCTGGTGGCACACAATGGTATTTATGCTGGCTTGTTACAAGAATCGATTGTAGAAACGGGCGATTCTCAAGTAACGGTTGCCTGATCACCTCAAATCAGGTTTACCGTTATCGATACTATGAATTGGTGTTGCTTATGTTTCACCAATTTCTATTCTTTTCTAGTATTCCCAGTAGCTTAGGAAAAATAGAACATATTTTACGATTATTAATATGTTATGATCTCCCTACTACTAAAGGGGTGTCTTAGGGCATCGGGATGTATGCAAGCAAAAAGAACCGGCTTGTGTCAGTCACTTTCTGGCGAATATGGAATCGAAAATGTTGTTGGAAGAAGTTGTAGAAATTATCGAATTAACCGACTCAGACCATTTATCTCAAGCAATGGAACTGTTTAACGAGCATGGTTTTGTTGATGCTGAGTCTTTACCTTTTATGAATGTTGTTTTTGAAACAGCACCAGATCAACTTGCGAAGAAGCTGTCGCAGATTGGTTTTAAAGGTTTAGTGCAAGTCGAAAAGAATGAAGATGCATCAGGCTTCACCATTATTGATGCTGACCGTGTTCTGCTAAAAGATTCTGCTTAGTCGAAAGGCTCTGCTTAGCTGCAAGATTCTTCTTAATAACAAGAATAAGATTCAGCTTAGTGAAAAGACTCTATCCAGTTCAGTAACACCCGTTATGATTATTTGAGGTTAACACAGTGACAACAGCAACCGTTTCATCAACAGAACAACATATTTCCAACGAACATGCGCTTTTAGGTGCATCGTTATTAGCGTCTCAAAAAGTTGAGTTGGCTCTGTTCAGTGTGATCTCTAAATTAGCTAAAGCGTTGCCGAAAGAAGCACAACAGCCACTCGATTTGGACTTGTATACCTTTCTAAGAGAGAAACCAAGTGAGCAAGCTGCTACGTTGATCTTGTACGAACAAACCTTTGGTGAGCAGCTTCCGTTAAAAACAAACGAACTTAACGATTTTATCTACCACAGAAATCTTGTTACTCGTGGCTTTTGGCGAGTGACTGGCGCTGATGTGAAAGGCGGTGAGAAGCTTGCTAACCCAGAGCTTTATTTAAAAGAGTTCTTAGCCAAATGCGAATATTGGCAAGTGATGATAGATACTCACAGCAAGTAATCAAATTGAAATAAGAAAGCCATAGCGAACATGCTATGGCTTTTTTGTTGTTTGTGCAAATTGTCTTGAATTCTTTGAATCTAGAGCATCATCTTCAATACATAGTTCCTAGAGACAAAGTGATGTTTAAGTGCGGCACTGATATGCAGCACAATTAAACAGGCTAGGGCAATACAACTGGCACGATGTAAATAGAAAAAGAAGCCGTTGATTGCAGAGTCGGTAATTAGATTATTTACGCTCACTAACCAAAATAAAGAGTACGGTTCTTTTAGCATTAAGTAGCCGGTGCTGAAAACCATAAACATCACAAGATACATCAAAGAGTGTGCAAGCTTGGCAACGCATTTTTGCCCTTCAGGCACAGAGGTTGGCATGCTTGGCGACGAGCGAAAGTGGCTCCAGATATAACGAACCACAAGCAGTGGCGTCGCAACGGTCGCCAATGACATGTTGAGCACTGACAGAAAAGAAAACAGCTCTGGATGACTGGTGACATAGTGCATCACATACCCTGCGATCGTTGCATAGATGATTACAGAAGCCATTACCCAGTGCAGTACACGGCTTACTAAATCGTATCGTGGATTATTCAAATTAACCTCGTTCTGATCGTTATTAATATAAGATTCATCTCGATGCAATAAACCATTTTTCGGTATATTCGCATCGCGAATTAATCATATTGCTTCAGGTGTTTTATAATTATCAATGATGTTTTAGAGTGTTAATTCCAATATGGACATAGCAAACTTGTCGACTTCCTAGCTTGTATGCCTATTACGAGATACAGTTAGTCTAAATATAAACATATAAGGAATGTATAATGCTTCGAATCTTATTGGTTGCAGTTATCTCGGTGTTCAGCACGATGAGTTTTGCAAGCGAAGATGTTAAGTACTCGGAACAAGAGTATTTGGATAGACCGCTGATGGAACGCTATATCTTGGATGAGTTGAAGCAACTGCGAATGGAACAGCAGGATCTTGAAAGACGCTTGACCATTCAGATGACTGACCGGGAACTGACTGTGGCAGACAAGTCTCTGAATTACGCCAATGTAACCGTAACCTACTTCTTCTACATTATTGCTGGTGTGGCCTCTCTTATCGCGCTGGTGGGTTGGCAATCCATCAAAGAGCTTAAACACACAACTCAAGACATGGCTGATAAGCGACTTAATTCTATCGCTCAAGACTATGAGAAGAAGTTTAATGTTCTTGAACGGGATCTTAAGCGCAAGACCAGAATCATTTCCGACAACAACCGCGAAATTGAAATTATCAATGAGATTCATAACCTATGGTTGAGAGCACAGAACGCACAAACGGCAGAGCAAAAAATTGAAATCTACGATGAAATACTGAAGGTTCGTCCTGGAGATTTAGAAGCACTTACTGCCAAAGCTGACGCTGCTATGGATATACAGGAATACCACTGGGCAATGAGTCTTTGTAACCGTGTATTAGAAGTCGATGACCAAAATGCTCATGCCTTGTATCAACGTGCTTGCGCCTATGCTCGATTAGGGGCAGAAGGTCAAGCTATCGATGACTTAGAGCGCGCTATTGAAGCCAGTGGGTCCATGAGAGAGCTGCTAACTGAAGAGCCGGACTTTGAGATGCTGCGAGGCTTAGAACGCTTCGAAGTACTTCGTGAAGAGTAATATGAGGTAAAGATCCGTGTTAACTAAGGTGGTGGGCTTTGCATGCTCACCATACTTTCACACCTATCGCGCTATGGTTTCTTACATTTCATTTATTTTTTTGATTTAATTGTTATGTTATAACACTTTCTAAGTTCCTCGTTATAACCGCTAAGTATTTTATGAAGTTCCTCCGTATTGGTCTGATCGTTACTGCGATCAGCGCATTTTCCCTTGCTGCTTTGCTCTCTTTTCACTCCAAACCAGCACCAGAAATCTCTATCAAAATAACACCTTACCAAGGTTCTCAACCTAATGATAAGGAAGTCATCGACTCGCAAGCGACTCCCAACTCTTTGGTTAAGGTCCATTATTTTGTGAAAGTTGGCGATACCCTCAGTAACATATTCGAGTCATGGAATCTGCCTTATGAAACGGTTCATAAGATCATGGAAGCGGATCTTGAATCTTTGAAACTCGATACGATAAAACCTGGTGACCACTTAGAGCTGCTTGTCGATGGTGAGTCCAAACAGCTCGTAGAGTTGGTCTTTCACGAAAGTCTGGTTGAGCAAGCAGCCTTTACTCGAAACGATGATGGTAGCTTCACCTATAAATTCCACGAGATCCCAGGCGAATGGAAAGAAAAACTCTATGCGGGTAGTGTTCACGGTAGCTTTTCAACGTCAGCCTACAAAGCGGGGTTAACTACTAACCAGATAGCCAATATCACCCGCACACTAAAAGACAAAGTCAACTTCGCTCGTGAGCTGAGAGCCGGTGATAGCTTCAATGTATTGGTCAAAGAGCAGTACACGGATGATCACCTAACGGGTAAAACAGAAATTCAAGGTATCTCAATTCAATTAAGAAACCGAGAAGTCTCAGCTTTTCTAGCACCAGATGGTCTTTTTTATGACAGAGAGGGAAATAGTCTAGAGCAAGCCTTTGATAGATACCCAGTCGACAGAAAATTCCGAAGAATCACTTCTTCGTTCAATCCGACACGAAGACACCCAGTAACTGGGCGAATCTCACCGCACAATGGTACCGACTTTGCGACACCTGTTGGTTCACCTATCTACTCAACTGGTGATGGTCGAGTGGTGGCACTTCGTGACCACCCGTATGCTGGTAAATATTTGGTGATTGAACACAACAGCGTATATACGACGCGTTATCTTCACTTGAGCCGCTTCTTAGTTAAGAAAGGTCAGCAAATTAAGCGAGGTCAGAAAATTGCGCTATCGGGTGCTACTGGTCGTATTACTGGCCCGCACTTGCACTTTGAGGTATTGGTTCGTGGTCGCGCCGTCGATGCGATGAAGGCGAACTTACCAATGGCAAGCTCAATTATGCCTAAAGATAGAAAAGAGTTTTTGGCTCGAATTGCCTCTTTTGATGCCATGCTCTCTGAGCCCGCAGATCGCGCGAGTTAGAGATATTCATATCTAACTTGGCAACGCATACAATCACGCCCCTTAGTTAGCGATTTAGCTAAGGGGCGTTTTTTTAAAGAATCACACGATTAAGCGACTGAATCCGTTATTCGATGGATAGAGCTATTGAGCGATAGGTTTGCCACTGATTAAGCAACCACCACTGCCGTGCCACTAGCAGAGACCATCAACATGCCATTACCTGTTCCCAAGACTTCGTAATCAATATCTACGCCTACCACCGCGTTGGCACCCGCTTCAATCGCTTTCTGTTCTAACTCTTTGAACGCGTAGTTACGTGCTTTTTCCAGTTCTTTCTCGTAGGTGCCAGAACGTCCACCCACAAAGTCACGAATTCCTGAAAACATATCTTTGAAAACGTTCACCCCTAGAATGGCTTCTCCGGCAATAACCCCTTTGTAATCGACAATGCGCTTGCCTTCGACTGATTGTGTGGTGGTAATAATCATAATGGCCTCTTGTAAGCTTGCTGAGCTGTCACTCGCTTATTGATTGATAGTTTGGTCTTGCTCTTGAATGTCATCGTTCAGTGCTGTCTCTGAGCGTGTGAATTCATGTCTTAACCATGTTCTCAGTTTTAGCACACTTTCTTGTTTTAATTTGTTTTTTGGGCAAACAAAGTAAAAATCTTGGTGCGGGTTAGCAACCGGTTTACCCAGTTCGACAAGCATCCCGTGGCTGATGTCATCCTTCACAAACAAGCGATGTGTAACCAATACGCCTAGTGAACGAATCGCAGCTTGTACTGCTTGAATGGAGACATCGAATGTCAGGTTGCTATGGAATGTGGGCATTGGGATTTGGTAATTGTCGCACCACACTTGCCAGTCGTGTTGTCGCCTGAGGTTAAAAACGCCAATGGTCGGGTTTTGTTTGACGAGTTGTTCGACGCTCAATCCGGTCTGGTTTTTTAATATCGTAGGGCTACACACCAAGATTAGGTCATCGTCGCCCAGTTTCTCGCTGTAATATTGTTCCCACTCGTTGGGTTTGCCATGTACAAGCGCAACATCGACCCCTTCCTGCTCGATATCGAAAGGGCCAGTTAGCGTCGAAATGCGGATATCAAGTGAGGGAGCGAAGGCTTGGAAGTCGGGAACTCGTGGGATCCACCAGTGCATCGCTAGCGAATTGACCATGTTGAGGGTAATGCGGTGGTCGTTAGGCGTTCTGGCAAGCTCTTCGGTCGCCTCTATCACTTGCTCAAGTGCGGGAGCAACTTTGCGGTAATATCGCTTACCTGCGGCATTAAGAACAACACGACGACCGACTCGTTGAAACAGAGGCTTGTTGACCAGTTGTTCTAACGACTTTATCGCTTGGCTTACCGCAGAGTGACTGACGTACAATACCCGCGCGGCGTCGGTCATGCTGCCAGTCTCAGCAACAGCAATGAAAGCATAAACGGATTTAAGCGGAACGAGTTTTTTCATTGGTAAGTTTTCCTTACAGTTATAGTTAATATTACTCGCTATTTTTCATTACGTCACGCCTCTAAAATAGATGTCATAGGAGGTGATAATTATGTCTGATATTACCAAGGCGACGACTTTCATGTTGTTGTCGACGTTCAGTTTGTCTTTAAGTGGCTTGATGGCCAAGTATCTATCTGAAGTGATGCCCACTTCGTTACTCAGTTTTGTGCGTTTTTTGTTACCCAGTCTGTTTTTATTTCTTTTCCTGACCTTTTACAAAATCAGCAAGCCGACACGAGAAATGTGGAAACCTTTGGTGATGCGGGCGATCTTTATGGTGGCGTGTCAGTGGTGTTTCCTTACTTCACTGCAAACCTTAACGCTAGTTGAAGGGGTCGTGTTGTTCAGTACTGGTCCTCTGTTTATTCCATTGTTAGAAAAGTTAATATTTAGAACCAAGATTCATACAACGACGATCGTGTGTTTAGCTGTCACCTTTGTTGGCGTAGTTATGATGGCGGGGGATTGGTCGCAGTTTGAGTTGGGTTCGGAGTTCTTTAGACCTGCGCTTCTTCTTGGGCTTCTCGCTGGGGTATTTAATTCGGGCTCGCAAGTGAGTTTGTACCGAGCGTCTAAAACTAGCCTGACACCAGCAGAGCTTAACGCGTGGACCTTTTTAGTTGCGGCAATCATTGTGATTCCTATGGTTGTGTTTACTTCAGTGTCTGCGGTTCCTGATGTAGTTGAAAGCTCAGGTAGCTTATCGGCGTTGTGGTCTTTCGATGACTTACGTTGGATTGTTCTCGGAGCACTTGGTCTTGCAATGTTTACCATCAATACCCAAATCTTCCGTTCCAAGGCGTATAAGCTTGCAGACAGTGGCTCCCAGTTGGCACCTCTGATTTTTACTAACATGCTGTTTAGCGCGCTTTGGCAGGGCTTGTTCTTTGATGATGTGTTTTCTACACAGCAGATGATTGGCATTAACCTGATTGTCGTGGCGAGCATCACCAATACATTGCTGGCAAAAAGACACAGCAAGGCGAAAGCCAAACAAAAACCGCACACCACAGTGGCTGTAGCGACTGTAGTGGACGTTGCGGTATTGGACTCGGCAGCTAAAAGCTAACCATTGAGTTATGGCTTATCCTCTGAATGGTTAATTTAAAACTTAGAACAATGAGCGTATGTATTCTTTTACTCGGTCGATGTGTTCGTGCGGGTCAATCTCGCAGCGTTGGTTCATTTCTAGGAATCGCTCAGCGTATTTATCGTAGATTTTGTTTTCCAAAAACAGTAAATACAACTTGGGATCGATATGACCGCTGGTGGCCATGTCGGTCATGATGTTGAGTGATTCGCTTAAGAGTTTACCTTTCTTATAAGGGCGATCACTAGAGGTGAGCGCTTCAAAGACATCAGCAATTGCCATTGCTCTGGACGGCAGAGGTAACTGGTCTTCGTTTAAGCCTCTTGGGTATCCCTTACCGTCGATACGTTCGTGGTGTCCGCTGGCGATATCCGGAATGTTTTGAAGGTAAGGCGGGTAAGGCAACTTGTTGAGCATGGTGAAGGTTTGGATAATATGATCGTTGATCATGAAACGTTCTTCATCGTTTAGCGTACCACGGCGTACTTTCAAATTGTGCAGTTCACCTTGGTTGTATTTAACTTCTCCGGGCTTAAGTACAAACGCTTCTTGCCATACATCGGCAGGGTTAAAGCCATTGTCCCAAGGTATTTTATGCTCCGGTTTGTCTGCAAGCAGAGGCTCCATGACAGGCAAACCCTTTTCCTGACTTGTTGGCTCAGTTCTCTCTTTCTCAACCGACTCTTTTTGGGTATTAAATCTCTCTTTTTCAGACCAAGACAAACCCAATTGATCATCCAGTGTACGTTTCCATTGGCGTTTGGCTATTTGATCTAAGCGTTCTAGCTGCTCTTCCGTCATAGATTCGCCGCCAAGATTACACTCAGCAACGAAGGCAAACTCCTCATCCAGTTCAGACAGGCTTTGTTCGAGTATTTTGAGTTGTTCTTCTTGTAGTGCACCGTTCGCCATCGCTTTCCAGTAATCGGTTTCCGCTTGCTGTTTCAACAACTCAAAACGCATTCGCACTTCGTGGATTCGGTCGTAAATGGTTTCCAGTTTTGTTGCCTTATCTACCACATATTCAGGCGTGGTCACCTTGCCGCAGTCATGAAGCCAAGCGGCGAGCATCAACTCTTCCCACTGTTTACTGTCCAATGAGAATTGCGGGTAATAGCGGTCATCATCTATGGTTGCTTGAGTTAGCCATTTGGTGAGCTCAGGCACTCGTTGGCAATGCCCGCCCGTATAAGGTGACTTGGTATCAATCGCCGATGCAATCAGCTCAATAAAGGCATTAAGCATGTCTTTTTGTTGCTGCATTTGGTCGATGTTGTCTTTCGCTATTTCCGCAAAGCTGAGCAACTCTCTTAAAAAGGCGTGCTTGTCTGCCTGCATCTTGGTAATTGGTCTCTCATAGCCAATTGCCACAATCCCTACCAACAGTTTCTCTCGGTTTAATAGTGGAAATAGGTACAGGTCTGAATTGAAGATCGAATCTTGGTAATAGTTGAGAACATTGTCTTCTCTGTTCAAATGGATCGTCTCACCAGATTTAAGCTGACACAGCAACCAAGGCGTGTGTTTGATGAAGTCATTGATGTCGGCCTTAAAAGGAAGAATGGCAAGGTTGGCTGCCGTATCAAACACGTCTTTCTCTTTGGATTGAGTGAAAAGGACAATGGTTTCTGCTTTGGTAATTAAATAGCTTTGATGAGCAATGTTCTTGGCTAAGATCGAAAACTCCTGATTCCCGGCGGTGTCTCGAAGTAGGGTAATCAGATCATGAAGCGTGTGTTCCATTAGCTCAATCGAGTGGGCGAGGTTAGCCACTTCTTGAATCATGCTTTTGGGATAATGAGTACGCCTGAAGTCGAACCGAGCGATGTTGTCGGTGAGTTGCATCAGCGTATTGAGCGGCTGAGACAGTCGATTAGCAACAAACCATACGATAGCGAAGCAGATGAACAACATCCCAATCGCAACCGCAACTTGCTTGTCTCGCATCGAGATAAGATCAGCGAGCAGCTCATTGTGTGGCGTCGCTTCTGCCAAGTATAAGGTGACATTTTGAGTCAGTTGAACCGGCGTTAGCGTTAGTGCCCAAGTGTTTAAGTTGTACTCAACGTTTTTTAGATTGAGGTTAAACTTATCTTCATCAGAGATAAGCGGCGCAATAACGGACGCTTTCAATGCTTCCATCTGTTCACGTTTGGGCACATTAAAGAAGCTTTGGTCTTGCTCACTGCCAGAGAGATTCCCCGTCGTTTGGTTGTTCGTTTGCTCAGTTTTACTTGTGTCATCAGATTGGGAGTCAGGCTTGGGTACTGATAGCTCAAGTTGATGCTGACCGAGAAGATTAAAATGTTGATCGAACAAGGCGAGTCGGGTTTGCGGAGAATAAGCTAATTCACTGATCTGAGAAGAGAGGGAACTCAACGTAAAGTCGGCACCAACCACATGCTTGCCATCGGCAGAACGCCTAGAGAGTGTAATGCCATTGGTTTGCAGGAAATAGAATAGATAGGGCTCAGAGAGTTGTATTGAGCCATCAGGCTTTGCGTTACGAAACCAAGGACGAGTGGTGGGGTTGAACTTACTCTCTGCTTGTCGAGTACTGATCACTTGATGTGCGCCATCAAGATAGGTAATAAAGTTTTCACCGTCTAGATTGGTGCTGCTGACCATCATGGTCGCTTTAGCGGGCGCGCTGTTTTCGGCTCTCTGTTTATTGGTGCTTAATGGACGAAAGATTCTGAAGTCACCATCTTCAGAACCATAAAATAGAGCGACCAAATTGGTGTTTTGCTTGAAGATGATATCGACCGAAGCAAGCCAAGAGTCTTTTTCGACAGCGGAAGCTTGATGAGCAACAAACGGGCTCACCGCCATCACATTTAAGGTTGTGATAACAGGGGCAATGGCTTGTTTAAATACTGATTCCAGTTTGTCGCGGTGCTCATTACTGATCTCGCGCACTGTGCCTAGCAGCAGCTCTTGGGAGTGCCGATAACTAATCGAAATCAATACCGCACCGACAAGTGTTGTCAAAATTAGGAAAAGGCTAGTGATGTGGATACTCAGCGGATATCGTCTTCTTCTCATCTAACACTCCAGTTTGTAGGCTAGTTTAAGTATTGACGAACTTGGGTAGGTTGCAAAAAATTGGCGCAATTACCGAGTGTGTGCGGTTCGACTTAGATAAGACCAAGCGCTGGCTGGCTCTGGTTAGCCACGTATTCCCGTGTCGTGTAAATGAACCAGTAATAAACCTTTATGTTTGGGTGCTAATTGTCACTTTCAGCTGATAAACTGGCCGAATTGTTGCCATTAGGCATTCATTTTCTGAAGTATTCTTTTCCTGAAAGAGATTCAGAGTTACTTTCTGAAAAACGTATTTTGACCGAGCGAAGAGGGCATTGATTCATGGAACTCAAAGTAGATACTCACACCCACACATACGCAAGTGGTCATGCTTACAGCACATTGATCGAAAACGCCAAGTCGGCAAAGCAAAATGGTTTAGCCATGTTTTGTACTACTGATCATTCAGAATCAATGCCGGGCGCGCCACACTATTGGTTCTTCAGCAATCAGCGTGTGCTCCCTCGTTTTATTGAAGATGTCGCAATTATTCGAGGTGTTGAGTCAAACATCATGAACACACAGGGTGAAATCGACATTCATCCGAGTGTGGATAAGAACTTGGATTGGGTGATCGCGAGTTTTCATGAGCCAGTATTTCGCCCATCGGATGTCGCTACCCATACAGAAGCATTGTTGAATGTGATTAAGGGCGGTCGAATTGATGCGCTTGGTCACTTAGGCAATCCTAATTTTGATTTCGATTTCGAAGCCGTTATTCAATGTGCGGTTGAGAACAACGTGGCGATTGAGATCAACAACACCACACTCAAAGGCAATAGCCGAGTTGGCAGTGTTGACCGCTGCTATGAGATTGCAAGAATAGCGAAAGCGAAGGGTGCATTTATTACAACAGGCAGCGATGCGCATTTCTGTTTAGATGTCGGTGGCTTAGACTTAGTCGCAGCATTGTTAGATGAAGTGGGCGTAGATTCGAGTAAAGTGATTACCCATTCGCCAAAGCAGTTCCTAGCCTTTTTGGCCTTGCGCGGTCGTAATGAAATCCCAGAATATTCAGATCTTGTTTAAGAGAATGTCGGCGGGTTTGCATTTCGACACAATCAATTTTTGTGCCTGAAAGATTTTTGTATACACTAGCCGAAAATAATAAAGTCGAAGTGCCACAGTAATGACGGCTCTAACTTCAAATACACCGCTTCACTTGGAGAAACAATGAAAACTCGCTCAATCCTTTTATCTGGCTTAATCGCTGCTTCAGTATTGTCTGGCAACGCATTTGCTAATGTAGACCTTAAGAAAAACATGCAAGAAATGAAGCTTGCGTTCAAACAAGCGGCAGAAGCTCAAAGCATTGATGAGATGCAAAAGCCTATCGTTCGTTTAGATACGCTAGTGGCCGAGCTGAAAACGGGTGTTTACCCAGTCGAGAAAGAAGACAACTTCATGGAAGGCTTCAAAAAGATCAGTGCATCACTGGATAGCATTGAGCAGAAGCTAGACCAAGGTGACTTAGCGTCGGCACAGCAAGAACTTCGTACTATTGATGGCCTTCGTGAAGAGTACCATGAGAAGCGTAACCCAAGCATCTGGAGCAAGATCTTCGGTTAATTCGTTAATCATGAACGTTTGCTAGATAGGTAACAAAGAGCAAACCTCAAGATTCGATTTCTAAAACGCCGCCTTACATTACCCTCTTTCGAGGAAGGTGTAAGGCGGCGTTTTTATTGTCTCTTTTATCGAAAGCCTGCTGCAAAGAGATGAGTATTACTTTCTTAGCTTTAGTGTTGTAACCAGTATTTAACGAAAAAGAGTGTGCGTTAGCTTCAATTTTTTAACTTGCTGTTAATCTTTACGTTTACCTATATTCCAAGTCCCTCATAATAAGGGAAATTTATAAAGACTTGGAATAATGCGCCGAACCTCGTTCAACTTCTTCATGTTACTTGCAACAGCATTAAGCTGGGCGCTAGTGACATTAATGCCTGTTATCAATGCTCATGGTAATAGTGCGGGAGTATGGGCGTCGTTATGTACGGTCAATGGCTTTGAATTGGTTCAAATCGAAGAAGGCGAACCTAATACTCATAAAGGAAAGCCGTGTCCGTTTAGCCATTTTTCCACGTTTCACCAAGATGAACTTCCCACTACACTACTGACAACTCGACTGAGTTCTATTGTCTCCGACAGCTACGCTTTTTTGGCTCTAAGCGAACGCTACACGAGGCAAGCCCCGCGCGGCCCTCCCTTTGTTATTGCTTAAACCTAACCCATTAAAATAATTAAAAAATAAAGTATTAAGTAAAGTTAAACATGCTCAGATTACTTTCTGATTTTTCAGAAGGTATGTTTGCGTGTGTCAAAGGAAATTATAATGTTGAGAAATGAATCTCAAACCCCTGCGAAAGCACAAGCAACTTCGCAGTCTAAAAGCAGTGCAACAACCGGTTCGGAAACCAATATAAAAAGCAAAGACCGCAATAAAACCCTCTATTTCCTCACATGGCGCTGGCACTTCTATGCTGGGCTATTTGTTATCCCGTTTATGTTAATGCTGAGCATTACAGGTTTGGTGATGCTGTTTGATGATGAAATCGAATTGACTTTCCACCACGAAGCCCTAGAGATTGTTGCATCGGGCGAGCCGATTAAAGTGTCACAACAGTTAGCTGCAGTACAACTTCAATACCCACAAGGTTCGGTTACCCAGTTTGTTCCGAGCAAAGCTCCTGATCTGGCTAACCGCTTTTCGGTAGCACTTGTAGACGGCACATCGGTCTTCGCCACGGTAAATCAATATACGGGCGAAGTGGTCGGAGAGATTCCGCGTAGCGACAGCCTGTACCAACTCGCGAATGACATTCACGGCACTTTGTTGATTGGTGATTGGGGTGATTATCTAATTGAAGTCGCAATAAGCTTGTCTATTCTGTTGCTCATCAGTGGTATTTACTTATGGTTACCTAGAGATAACGCGAGCCGCGCTGGTTTTCTTAAGCTTCGATTTGGTTCAGGAACGCGTATTTTAATGCGTGATCTGCATGCGAACATTGGAGGTGTGTTATCGCTCGTTCTGTTGTTGTTTATTCTGTCTGGATTGGCATGGACAGGTTTTTGGGGCGGTAAGCTTGTTCAAGCATGGAGCACTTTCCCTGCTCAAATGTGGGACGATATTCCGCTGTCTGATAAGACGCACACATCGCTTAACCATGGCTCAGAGGAAGAACTTCCATGGAATCTAGAACAAACACCGCTGCCGTTGTCTCAAGATAAGCCTGCAGAACATGTACATCACGTGGAAGAGGCATCTGAACCTCATGATCACTCTAAGATGGGCGAAGACCACTCTCAACATGTGATGTCAGCAAGCAGTTTCGGGATTGATGATGTTATCCAAAAAGCGCACTCACTTGGTTTCACTCAATACAAGGTGAATTTCCCGCGTTCAGAAACAGGTGTTTACACGGTCACAGCCAACACTATGGGCGGTGACATCATCGATCCAACGCAGGATCGTACTACGCACCTCGACCAATACTCAGGTCGTATTCTGGGTGAGGTGACATGGCAAGATTATAACTTCATTGCCAAAACGTTAGCGGTAGGTATTTCATTGCATCAAGGTGACATCAGCATCATTAACAAGCTTCTAAATGCTTTGTTTTGTTTGGCGTTCATTGTTGTGTCCGTGACTGGCGGTGTGATGTGGTGGATACGTAGACCTTCAGGTCAAAGAAAGCTTGGCACGCCACCGAAGTTTGGCGATGCAGGGCTTTGGAAGACAGGTTTAGTGATCGTGATAGTTATTTCAGTACTGTTTCCACTGGCGGGAGCGACGATCGTGACAGCAATGCTGCTGGATTGGTTACTATTTTCACGCGTTGAGAAATTCAAGACGGCATTGAGTTAATTGATATACAAACTGACCTCCTTTTTGAGGAGGTCAGTTTCATTATTCAGATGACATGCTCTGTTTATTAAGAAGACGTTAGACTTGTACAGCTCTATATTTGATAAAGCTCTAGATTTCATAAAGCTCTAACGGAAGCCCGTCAGGATCGGCAAAAAAAGTAAATGCTTTACCTGTAAATTCATCAATTCGGATCTGTTCGACTTCGATTCTTTGTTCTTCCAAATAGCTTTTGATTTGTTGAACGTCATCAACACAAAAAGCTAAGTGTCTTAGCCCTTGAGCTTCAGGAAAGCTAGGCCTTTCTGGCGCGTTAGGGAAGCTGAATAGTTCTATTTGAGCACCATTAGGTAGCGCTAAATCAAGTTTGTACGACTGGCGAGCCTCACGATAGTTTTCAGCAATTATCTCAAGTTTCAAAATCTCAGTGTAAAAGTGTTTCGACGCGTCGTAGTTTGAACAGATTATGGCCGCGTGGTGTATTCCTTTCAGCATCAGTTTATTTCTCCTGCCAACTTGTCACCTAAGTGCTTCATGGCGTAATCAATGAATACACGCAGTCGAGCGGGCATGTACTTGGTTTGAGCAAACTGCATCGCAATCGCACCATGGTAATTACTCTTGATGGTCCAATCTTCCAACACTTGTACTACAGACCCTTCAGCCAACGCATCTTGAATCACGAAGTCATGGAAAATACCGACGCCTAGACCTTCTTTCACACCTTTCAGTCGCATCTGCGAGTGGTTAACTGCGTAACGTCCACTGACGGGTACTGTGTGAAATTCATCATCTTTAAGAAAATCCCAAATGTGATCTTTGTCTGTCTCTGCAAGATACAAACAGTCGTGTTCAGACAGCTCGGTAGGGTGGTGAGGAATCCCCTTGGCATCTAAATAGTCAGGGCTTGCACACAACACGAGGTTTGTTTTTCCTAACTCTTTCAATACTAAGCTTTCGTCGGGCTTATCAGTCAGGCGGAAAGCAATGTCGATGCCTTGACGTAAAATATCGATGTCGCCGTCAGCCGCTCTCAATTTAAGTTGGATTTCTGGATACTGATTTAAGAATGGAACAACGAAAGGCTGCAATACCGAATTCAAGAAGGCTTCAGGCGCCGCTACCGTTATCGAGCCTGCAGGTTCGGTATGGTCGGAGGTAGACAGTTCAACGGCTTGTTGCGCTGCGTTGATCATCACCACACTCTGATCATAAACCAATTGACCCGCTTGCGTAATGATAAGGGTACGAGTGGTACGCTCAAACAGTTTCACCGATAGCGCTTTTTCCAAGCGGGTGATGAGCTTACTCAAGGCTGATGGTGTCACGCCTAACTGTTTTGCTGCAGCCGTAAAACTACCTTCGTTAACCACCAAAATGAACGAGGCGAGATCCGGAAGCAGGGCGATGAGTTTTGGGTTAATCATAAGTATCCAGTTAAGCTAGTTTCAACGATGAACTTAATGGTCATTGTGAGCGATTTACTTTGATTTGTGAATCAATTTCATTAATTGATTGACGTGATTGCTCTGATAGGTTGTTGTGTTTGAAGCTCATCTGTATAGCGGCGTTGCTGCTGCGCATTCTGAGATGAAAAATTGAGATTTGATATGAAAGCGAAATTAGACGGAAATTATAGCTAATTTGGCGTTTAAAAAAGCAAGTGAAGGGCGTTAATGTGCCCTATGTCACTGGGATGAACTATTATTAGTGCCTGTGATTCATTAATGTTTTTCCAACTAAAGGGATAATCGGAACGGGGATGTTCAACTAGAATATAGGCATAAGTTTTACAGTGTAAATGATCGTGTTGAGATCGTTTACATCCCTACATAAAGCGGCGCGCGATGCTGCTAAATAATAACTAGGAAGGAATGAGACAATGTCTTCTGCATTTTACCAACAGATTCAAACTCAAATCGAAGAAGTTAAAGAAGAAGGTCTTTACAAGTCTGAGCGCATTATTACTTCTGCACAAAAAGCAGCGGTTTCTATCTCGACTGGTGAAGAAGTACTAAACTTCTGTGCAAACAACTACTTAGGTCTTGCTAACCACCCAGCTCTTATCGAAGCAGCTAAAGATGGTATGGATCAGCACGGTTTTGGTATGGCTTCAGTACGTTTCATTTGTGGTACTCAAGATTCTCACAAAGAACTAGAGCAAAAGCTTTCTACGTTCCTAGGTAAAGAAGACACTATCCTTTACACATCTTGTTTTGATGCAAACGCTGGTTTGTTCGAAACAATTCTAGGTAAAGAAGACGCAATCATCTCTGACGCACTAAACCACGCATCTATTATCGATGGCGTTCGTCTGTGTAAAGCAATGCGTTTCCGTTACTCGAACAACAACATGGAAGAGCTAGAGCAGCAACTTATCGCTGCTAAAGAAGCTGGCGCTCGTCACACACTAATCGTAACTGACGGTGTGTTCTCAATGGACGGCGTAGTGGCTAACCTTCCTGCTATCTGTGACCTTGCAGACAAGTACGACGCACTAGTAATGGTTGATGACTCTCACGCAGTGGGCTTCATGGGCGAAAACGGCGCGGGCACTCACGAGTTCCACAACGTTGTACACCGTATCGATATCATCACTGGTACGCTAGGTAAAGCAATGGGTGGCGCTTCAGGCGGTTACACTTCTGGTAAGAAAGAAGTGATCGACTGGCTACGTCAGCGTTCTCGTCCATACCTATTCTCTAACTCTGTTGCACCTGCAATCGTATCTGCGTCTATCCGCGTTTTAGATCTTCTAGCGGAATCTGGCGACCTACGTACTCAACTATGGGAAAACTCTGCTCACTTCCGTACTCGCATGGAAGAAGCGGGCTTCACTATGGGTGGTGCTGACCATGCAATCATCCCAATCATGCTTGGTGATGCAAAAGTAGCGGCTGAGTTCGCAGAGCGCGCACTAGAGAAAGGCATCTACGTTGTAGGTTTCTCTTTCCCTGTAGTACCAAAAGGTCAAGCTCGTATCCGTACGCAAATGTCTGCTGCACACTCTCGTGAGCAACTAGACCGCGCAATCGATGCGTTCATTCAAGTTGGTAAAGACATGGGTATCATCTAATTTTAAAGGGATGCCACGAGCATCCTTTAATTAGATAGAGCAACACCCAGTAGAATATATAGATTTTTGATTCTCGCCTTACAGTTAGGCGAGATGAACTAGGTAACATTATGAAAATTAAAGCACTTTCTAAGCTAAAGCCTGAAGAAGGCATTTGGATGACCGAGGTTGAAAAACCTGAAATGGGTCATAATGATCTTCTTATTCGTATTAAGAAAACCGCAATTTGTGGTACTGACGTACATATCTACAACTGGGATGAGTGGTCACAAAACACAATCCCAGTACCTATGGTAGTAGGTCACGAATACGTGGGTGAAGTTGTTGGCATTGGCCAAGAAGTTCGTGGTTTTGAAATCGGCGACCGTGTATCTGGCGAAGGTCACATCACATGTGGTCACTGTCGTAACTGTCGTGGCGGCCGTACTCACCTTTGTCGTAACACAACAGGTGTTGGTGTTAACCGCACTGGTGCGTTCTCTGAGTTCCTTGTGATTCCTGCGTTCAACGCATTTAAGATCCCTGCAGAAATCTCTGACGATCTAGCTTCAATCTTTGACCCGTTTGGTAACGCAGTACACACAGCACTTTCTTTCGACCTAGTTGGCGAAGACGTGCTAATTACTGGTGCTGGCCCAATCGGTATCATGGCTGCAGCTGTTGCTAAGCACGTTGGTGCTCGTCACGTTGTAATCACTGATGTAAACGAGTACCGCCTAGATCTTGCTAAGAAAATGGGTGTGACTCGCGCAGTAAACGTGATGGAAGAGAAGCTTGAAGACGTAATGTCTGATCTTGGCATGACTGAAGGCTTCGATGTAGGCCTAGAAATGTCTGGTAACCCATCTGCGTTCAACAGCATGCTGACTAACATGAACCACGGCGGTAAGATCTCTCTACTAGGTATTCCACCATCAGATATGGCAGTAGACTGGAACCAAGTAATCTTTAAAGGCTTGGTTATCAAAGGTATCTACGGTCGTGAGATGTTCGAAACTTGGTACAAGATGGCTTCATTGATTCAATCTGGCCTAGATCTAACACCAATCATTACTCACCACTTCAAGGTTGATGACTTCCAAAAAGGCTTCGACATGATGCGCTCTGGTATGTCAGGTAAAGTAATTCTTGATTGGGAATAAGCTTTAGCTGAGTAACAAGATATTAGAAAGGCGACAGTTTTTACTGTCGCCTTTTTTACATCTCGGAACTCAAGAAAATGGGCGATATGATCAAGGTTCAGTTGCCCATTTTTTACAGCAATGAGTTGTTAACCCAATGCAGCAGCCTGCATGATGAGACCACAGATGTAAGCGCCGTATGTACCGAGAGCGTAACCCAATACCGCCATTAGGATACCTACTGGTGCCAATGCTGGGTGGAATGCAGCCGCGACGATAGGTGCCGATGCAGCACCGCCTACGTTAGCTTGGCTACCTACAGCCATGAAGAACAATGGTGCACGAATTAGCTTCGCCATTACAATCATCAGAAGGGCATGGATAGTTAACCATGTAATACCAATGAAGAAGTAACCTGGGTTGTCTAAGATAGCTGTCACATCCATTTGCATACCGATAGTTGCAACTAGGATGTAGATGAACGCTGAACCTACTTTAGACGCGCCGCTGTGCTCAAGGCTGCGCGTTGATTTAAAGCATGAAGCGATCAGCGCGAACGTTGTTACCATTACGATCAGCCAGAAGAAGCCAGATGTTAGGCTGTATTTCGCAAGCTGTGGCGCGTTGGTTGAGATCCATGGTGCAATCATGTCACTGAATAAGTGAGCCAACCCTGTTAAACCAAAGGCAATTGCCGTGATCTTCATGAGATCGGTTGTGGTTGTTGGGCGAGCGTTCTCTTCTTGGTATTTAGAAACTGTCTCTTTTAGCTCTTCGATAGATGATGTGTCTGCTTTTAACCATGCATCAATCTTCTTCTGACGACCAGCCATGATAAGCAAAACGGCCATCCAAATGTTCGCACAGATAACATCAACCGTAATCATTGCAGAGAAGAGTTGGTCATCAACCTCGAACACTTCTTTCATTGCAGCTTGGTTCGCACCGCCGCCGATCCAAGAACCAGCCACAGTTGTAAGGCCTCGCCATACATCGCCAGATACGAGGTCAGGGTTAACTTGGTCAATAATCAGAATCGCTAAAGGGCCACCAATGATGATGCCAACCGTACCCGTTAGGAACATGATGACGGCTTTTGAGCCAAGGCCGAAGATTTTGCGTAGGTCAGCTGAGATGATCAGTAGAACGAGTGCGCTTGGTAATAGGTAACGACTTGCAACAAAGTACAGCTTTGAGTTTGATGCGTCGATGATGCCTAGGCTGTTCAATAGAGAAGGAACAAAGTAACAGAGCAATAGACCCGGAACGAACGAGTAGAATTTTTTCAGTGCGCTATTTTGGCTACTTTCCGTGATAAAAACACCGCCAAGAATAACAGCTAACATGCCCATTATTACAGCATCATTAGTAATCATTATTATATCTCCTTTAAGGTGAGCGCAAAGGTCTCACTTTTTGAATTGCAGGACTATACCGACAACCGCCATTCGTTACAAATTGTAACGATAGACATATTTTGAAATGTTTATGTTAATTTTGATGGTTTGAATTTGTGAATGTTGTGCGTTATTTATTTGATTGATGAATGGGTTTGTTGGGGCTTTTGCGGCGCATTTCGATATATGCAATGTAATTCAAGCCTTAGTTAGTGGTCGCTATGAATTGGGTGGGTGCTTGAATGGTAGGAATGAGTGCATATATAGCCATGTTTATGGTGTGGTTTATGCAGGGGTGGAATGTTTCAATAATGTAAAAATTGAATCCACTTTTGCTATGTGGTCAGAAATTAAAAATTTTAGCTAGATCACACAAATCTCTCGGATTACGAGTTTCAGCACCCGCTACTTATGCTCATTTGACGTTTTGTAGGGGGTAAATGAAAGAAAAAGCGGCTTAAATAGCCGCTTTTGATGGTTGAATTGCATGGTTATCTAGAGCTGAAGTCTAGATGCCGTTTAAGACTCTTCTTCCTCAAAGCCATCTGCATAGCCTTTTGGTGGTGGTGTCCAACCACGTTCAGAGCGAGAGTGTTTGTCTGAACGGTCTTTTTTCATATCTTCTTTCATTGCTTCTTCAAGGTGAATGAAGATTTGTCGGTAGTTGTTGTCGTAGCGTGGGTTCTCTTCCGCTTCAGACCAAGCTTGATAGAGCTTTTCAGACTTACGGCTTTCAACGCGTTGATACGTCGATTTTTGCTGTTCGACGAAGAATGGGTGATGACCCAAAGAGCGCAAGGCTTCTGCACCCATTTCAAGAGCAGAATGGTAGGTCTCTGATTCCACAAAGTCTGCACCTGCTTCTCGTAAGCGATAACTATGACCACGGTCGAATGCGCGGGCTAAGATTTTCACTTTAGGGTAGGTGTGTTTAACGTATTTGACCAATTCAACGCTTGAGTCTTGATTATCGATTGCTACTACTAGCATCGCGGCTTCTTCGATTCCGGCGGTATGCAATAAGTCGTGACGTGTCGCATCACCAAAGTAAGATTTGATATTGATAGAGCGTAGTAAGTCTACTTGGTTCGCTTGGTGATCAAGAACCACCGTATTGACATCGTTCGACACCAACAAGCGGTTAACGATTTGACCGAATCGACCAATGCCCGCAATGATAACGGTACCTTTCTCTTCGATGGTATCTTCTTCGCGGTCGTTAGATTTTTGTTCGTAACGAGGAAGAATCACTTTATCAAATAGAATGAACAGCCCTGGTGTTAGGAACATTGAAAGTGCCACAACCAGCGACAATGTTTGAACGATGTCAGCAGGTAATACGTGGTTTTGAGCTGAGAAGCTTAGTAGTACAAAACCAAACTCACCGGCTTGCGCCAAGCTCAGTGTAAACAGCCAACGGTCACTGTTTTTGATTTTGAAGATCAATGCCAACGTAAATAGCACCAAGGCTTTAAGAAGCATAACGCCAAGAGTGAGGCCAATGATCAAACCAAAGTCGTTGAATAGAACATCAAAGTTGATGCCAGCACCAACGGTAATGAAGAACAAGCCAAGTAGCAGCCCTTTAAACGGGTCAATATTAGACTCAAGCTCGTGGCGGAATTCACTGTTCGCTAAAACCACACCCGCAAGGAAGGTACCCAAAGCCGGTGATAGGCCGACTAGGCTCATCAGTGCAGCAATACCAATCACCAACATCAGTGCGGTTGCAGTAAAGATTTCACGCAGGCCTGAGCTTGCCACGAAGCGGAACAGTGGACGACTCAAGAAGTGTCCGCCGACCACAACAATCGCAATAGATGCTGTGATCACAAGGCCATAAGCCCAACCGGGTAGGCCAGCAACAAGACTTAACTCTTCATGATGATCAGAGGCCGAAGCGACCGCGCTTTGTGCAGCTTCAATTAATTCTGGCAACGCTAATAGAGGAATGAACGCCAACATAGGGATGACGGCAATATCTTGGAACAGTAGGACTGAAAAAGCGTTCTTGCCGCCTTCTGTTTTGGATAGCCCTTTTTCGTTAAAGGTTTGGAGTACAATCGCGGTAGATGACAGTGCGAAGATCAAACCGATAGTCAGTGCGATCGTCCAAGGCTGCCCAAAGAACAGAGCAATACCCATTACAATCGCGGTAGTACCACCAACTTGCAGGCCACCCAGCCCCATAAGTCGGTTCCTCATTGCCCAAAGCATCTTAGGTTCAAGCTCAAGGCCGACTAAGAACAGCATCATAACCACACCGAACTCGGCAAAGTGTTGGATCGTTTTGGTCTCTTCACCTACCAGACCAATGATTGGGCCAATCACAACACCAGCAATGAGGTAACCCAATACAGAACCAAGGCCAAGTCTTTTGGCAATAGGCACGGCAATAACTGCTGCGACTAAGTAGATAAATGCTTGTAGAAAATATCCCGTCATTATTTAACCTCTGCCATTAGTTCTTCTACGTAGTGGTTGAGTTTTTCTGCTTTGCTGGCTTTCTTGATATTGATCTTGCCAGCAACTAACGCCTCCAACAGCACTTTATAGCTATCGACATGCTCTTGAATGCGGTTTTCTTCCAAAGCGGTACGCGAGCCAAATAACGCAAAGGGCGCGAGATAGTTCATCCCGCACAGAGAAGCGGTTTGTTCGATTGGGTGAAGCAGTTCTCGAATCGTGAAATGGTTGTAACCATCACTTTGGTAGGCATCTTTTTTACCTCCTGCAGTAATGCTACATAACAATTTCTTACCCTGTAGTTCATTGCCTTCGGCGCCGTAGGCGAAGCCGTATTCAAGAACAAGGTCTTGCCACTCTTTAAGAATTGCCGGTGTTGAGTACCAATACAAAGGGAACTGAAAAATGATAATGTCATGGTCTAACAGGCGTTTCTGTTCACGGTCGATGTTGATTTTAAATGTCGGATACTCGGCATAGAGATCGACACAGGTAACACCGTCAACGCGTTTGGCTTGTTCAAATAAGGGTTTGTTTGCTTCAGAACGATGTTGAGAAGGGTGAGCGAATAGCACCAAGACTCGATTTTTCGACATATAGCCCTCTTTGTCCATTAACGAATAATATTTATTGGAATTATAGATATACAATAATAGAAGAATGGTTGAACAACAACGAATTAGCCCATACTTATCTATCTAGATGCGTGTGTTTTTAGGTACTTAATTATATAAAACATCCGTCAATTTGAGTATTTCTGGCACAAGCCGCCGATGACTGAGTAAAACTAATTATTCACGAATAGTAAAAGCGAATATGGGCATTTTATGTCACCGTTGGTGGGTAACGTAAATAATCCAATAACCCTACATAGAACGATAATGAATAAAGGAAAAACTATGAGCATGGACTTGCGTCAACAATGTGATTTGTTGCTTTCCGGTCACCTAGAACCGACTCCAGCACAAACATTCGCTCAGATGGCTGAATGGTGTGAGACACACAATGTGAGCCATGATAGCTACGGCGATGGTGAGTTTATCGAGAGCTTCGAAAACAAAGTCGCGGAACTGCTAGGTTATGAAGCGGCTGTATTTGTGATTACTGGCACCATGAATCAACCAACAGCATTAGAAATTGCGTGCCAAGAGAAAAGAAACCCAGTAGTGGCGATGCATGAATCGAGTCATATTATGCGTCATGAACGCCAAGGGTATCAGCTCCAAAACCGATTCAACGTACTTCCCGTTGGCAACGTATTTCGCACTTGGAATGTTGATGACTTAAAGGCGTGGCCTGATGAGATTGCAGCCGCTCTATATGAATTACCCATGCGTGAAATCGGCGGCCAATTACCAGAATGGGATGAGCTTGAAGCGATCAAGCAGTACTGCAAAGAACAATCAATTCACCTTCATATGGATGGTGCGCGTTTGTGGGAATGCGGCGCCTATTACCAAAAGTCATACAGCGAGATTGCTCAGGGCTTCGATAGTGCTTATGTTTCGCTGTACAAAGGTCTCAATGGCCTTGGTGGTTCGCTATTGTTGGGCGATAAAGCCTTTGTAGCGAAAGCATCTGCGTGGATGAAGCGCCAAGGTGGCAATGTTTATCACCGAACGCCTTATGTGGTTTCAGCAGCAATGCAGTTTGATGAGCGATTAGAGTTGATGCCATCACTGTTTGAGCGAACAAAACAGATCTACCAAATCTTATTAGACTATCCTCAGTTCACTGTTAATCCGCAGCAACCGCAGGTCAACATGCTTCACCTATATTTACCTGTGAGCTATGAAGACGGCATTATTGTGAGAGATAACATAGCGAAGAAACACAAGATTTGGATAGGAAACCCAGCGATCAGTGAGTTGCCAAACCAATGTAAGATTGAATGGTATGTAGGGGATAACCTACTAAATTTGCCTGATCATGAGCTGATAGACATTCTAGATTTTATTAGCGAAGAGCTGATTTGATTAGCGAAGAGCTGGCTGAAGAAGAACTGATCTAATTGGAACTGAAATGGATACAGGAAAGGGTTCTTATATCCATTTATATAGCTAGGATGTCCGGCTCTGTTACATATACTGGTTGATGTACACATCAACTAAGAACATGAACACTGGAACAGTGCTGAGAAGTCCGAAGAAGACGATTGGCACCCAGTTTTTCATTTTCTTTTTAGGTTGCTCAGTGTTATTCATAAATTCGGCCTTAAATTCGTTGTTGAGTCTGTTTAGCTTTTTGGTACTAAAAATCTAAGTGTATGGTATCAAATAAATGGGTTTAGCCCTATGTAGATTTAGAGAACCGTGGTGTATATCAATCACATAAAATGTAAGTGATTCATAAACGGTTCATAAAGGTTCAACAATAATGAACCTATTACAACAATCATTGCCTTACTCGGCATATTAAATAAATAGCATTCAAAGATTTGGAGAATACAGAATGAAAACAATAGGAAACATCATTTGGTTTCTGTTCGGTGGCGTATTTATGGGACTAGCTTGGTGGTTCTTCGGACTGCTCGCATTCCTAACCATCGTTGGTATTCCATGGGGTAGAGCATGTTTTGTTATGGGTAACTTCTCATTCTTCCCATTTGGTCAGGAAGCGATTTCGCGTGATGAGCTAACCAATGAAATGGACATCGGCACGAGCCCGCTAGGTGTGATTGGTAACGTTATTTGGTTCTTATTTGCGGGGATCTGGTTGGCGATTGGTCACATCATGTCAGCAGTAGCGTGTTTCATTACTATTATAGGTATTCCGTTTGCGATTCAGCACCTTAAGCTCGCGGTTATCTCATTGGCGCCAATCGGTAAAACCGTTGTCGACAAGCGTGAAGCAGAAGCGGCACGAGTAAGAAACTACAAGGGTTAAGACTACAGTTTAAGCCTTATATAGAACTGAAAAAGCACATCACATGATGTGCTTTTTTGTGCCTCGTTTTCTATCTAACGATGCCCCAATCTCACAAACACTCACTAGGGCGTGTTGATCTTTCGAGCTGATTTTTGCAGCGAGTTGCTGGGTATTTATACAAGGCAGAGACTTCGATGTGTAGCTAGCCTACATGAGAAGCCGATAACGTAGTAGGAATGACCAGCAAACGCTGCCCGAAGGGTTCGGCTAAAAGCGTTTTACTCTTTGTTGAGGGGGATTTGCTTAGAATGACTAGGCTACTTCCCCCTCGCCGCGATTAAAACGCTTTTATTTCGAACAAAATTTAACCGCGAAAGGTCAACACGCCCTAGACATTGTTGAACAAGACTTCAAGCCTAAGGGTGATGTTGGCTTCTTCCGTGTGTTTCTCGTAAGGCTCTCGTTCCCACTGGTAACGCGGGGTGACCTCGTAAAACAGCCATTCCTTCCATACATTTTCTCTATACGTTACCGACACTTGCGAATATTCGTTGTGGTTATACGGTTCGCTGGTCGCGGTTATCGTGGCGCTGTATTACAGAGCTTGGTCTTGAGAAAGGTAATGGTACAAGGTAATGCCCGTACCATACTCCCAGCCTTTGAGGTCATCGTTATAGCCAGCAAAGTTAGACCAACGCGCTAAGAAATCGTCACTCAAAGAGAGGTCAAAATCGATATCAGTGCTCTCTCCCGTCTCTTTCTTCTCTTGATACACACGTTGGGTTAGCCGGAATACTGCATCTGTGGTGAGCGGGTAGGTAAAACGATAGCGAGCCTCTATTCTTGGGCGTAATGTCGCTTTGATATTGAAACTACTGTAACCCTTGGCATAGGCGTCATAACGAAGGCCAAGTGCATTTTCTAACTCTTCAGAATCTTGTGGGAAGAAGTCTAAGAATTCTTCATCGCCAACAGACTCGTAGATTAGCTTAAGCCTTTTGCTGACAAAGGGTAAATGCAGGCGTGCGTTGAGCTTGGTGGAATAATCCACGTCACCGCCCTCAGAATAGATGAAATCATTATACCAACGTACAGAGGTTCCGGCTCTGGCGTCCTCGGTAATACGGTCATCCACAAAGAAGTTATCGAACCATATTGCGGGCTGACAAAACTTGCTGTTTAGGTAGTGGTAAGCTTTTTCGACGCGCGTGTCTTCTAACGGTTGGCTGTGACACTCATCCTGTTCCTCCGCGAAGGCAGAGTGGGAAACGAGCGATGCTAATAATGAGGAGTTAACTATCCAACGACTCAATGGAACCTGTTTGTCATTCTATGTATCAATAGTTTGACTATAACTAAGCAGTTATGACAATGCGACTTTTAAAGAGATTTATCTTAATCAGTGGCTATTCAAAACAGAGACTTGAATAACATATGGCAGGTAAAGAAAACGGGCTCAGTAGGTGAGCCCGTTTGTCGATAAGTTTATAAGTGACTTAATGGCAGATTACATTGCCGCTTCGAAAATCGCAGAGATTTCTTCGTGGGTCGCTTGTTTAGGATTAGTAAAACCACATGCGTCTTTCAGTGCGTTGTCAGACAGAGTAGGGATATCTTCTAGCTTCGCACCAAGTTGCGCGATACCTGTTGGGATGTTCACGTCATTTGCTAGTTGAACAATTGCTTCGATCGCAGCTTCTGCACCTTGCTCTGGTGACATACCTTCAACGTTAACGCCCATTGCTTTTGCAACATCACGTAGACGCTCAGGACAAACTTGCGCGTTGTAGCGTTGAACGTGTGGTAGCAAGATAGCATTACACACACCGTGTGGAAGATCGTAGAAGCCGCCTAGCTGATGCGCCATCGCATGAACATAACCTAGTGACGCGTTGTTGAACGCCATACCCGCCATGAACTGTGCGTAAGCCATTTGTTCACGTGCTTCAATGTCTTCGCCGTGCGCTACTGCCGTTCTTAGGTGAGCTTGTACAAGTTCAATGGCTTTAATCGCTACAGCGTCGGTAATTGGTGTCGCTGCGATAGAAACGTAAGCTTCGATTGCGTGTGTTAGCGCATCCATACCTGTTGCAGCAGTCAGTGATGCAGGCTTAGCAAGCATTAGTTCAGGATCGTTTACTGAAATAAGCGGTGTTGTGTGCTTGTCAACGATCGCCATTTTAATGTGACGTTCCTCATCAGTGATGATGCAGAAGCGTGTCATTTCTGATGCTGTACCAGCCGTAGTGTTGATAGCGATAAGAGGCATCATTGGCTTTTCAGATTGGTCTACGCCTTCGTAGTCTGCAATCTTGCCGCCGTTAGAAGCAACCAGAGCAATGCCTTTTGCACAGTCGTGTGGAGAACCGCCACCTAGAGAAACAACGAAATCACAATCGTTGTCAGTCAGCAATTCAAGACCATCGTTAACGTTCGTGATGGTTGGGTTTGGTTGAGTGCCATCGAATACAACTGCGTCTACGCCTCGCTGGCTAAGAAGGTCTTGTACCTGCTTAACTACACCAATTTGGTTCAAGATCTTATCAGTTACGATCAGACCTTTTTTAAAGCCTTGAGACTGAATACTATCAGCAGCATCCTTCAGACAGCCAGTACCCATGAAGTTGATTGTAGGGATGTAAAATGCAGTAGACATTGGAAAACTCCGTTAATTATGATTTTTAATTTCCTACATGTTGTCGGCATTCAAGTGGTCGACCATTGATCTGGAACAACTTTGAATTCGAACTACCACTTTGTGGCTAGTCGTTGTGATAGGGCTCATATAGCAATCGTTTTCATGGTTTTTGGCTGTGTTGATTGTCAGTAATAGATCGCGATAAATCGACTAAATTAGAGACAGTATGGAGCTCTATAACAATGAAAAATAAGGTTTTTCATTGAAAACTCTTCTAGTTAGGCTGGTGTCGACGTTTTATCTGAGTCATCGCTGCATTCAATTTCAGGTTCTTGTGACTCTTCAGAATCAAGCGTGTCTTCTGACTCCTCGTCATAGTATTTGACAAGAAAAGGGGTAAGCATGACAGACGATGGTAAAAAGTGCTTCATAATACCTCCCGGTACTTAAATGTATTTCTTGTATGGTATTGGTTTAATATGTGGCAAAATTTGCGATACATCATGACTTGTGGCTTGTTTTCTATAAATTATTAGAACTATATTCAGGCTCACAAAATTGGTAGTAGAATGAACATCTGGTCTTTGAGCCAATGAACAACTAAAGATAAACGCAGCTCAACAGCGTGATTAATAGGAAATAAAATGAAGTACGACTGGATATTCTTTGATGCAGATGAAACCTTGTTCCATTTTGATGCTTATCAGGGAATGAAGCTGATGTTTTCTCGTTTTGGTGTGGACTTCAACGAACAGGATTATTCCTTTTATCAAGAAGTTAACCTACCACTATGGGTAGACTATCAAGATGGTCGCATTACGGCTGATCAACTGAAACACACGCGCTTCGAAAGCTGGGCTGAGAAATTAGAGACAACAACCGCTGCTTTAAACAGTGCATTCTTAACAGCGATGGCGGATATCTGCTCTTTATTACCGGGTGCACAAGAGTTGATGGAGTCTTTAAAAGGCAAAGTGAACATGGGCATCATCACTAACGGTTTTACAGAGCTGCAGTCAATTCGTTTAGAGCGTACAGGAATGACGGATTACTTTGAGCACGTGATAATTTCTGAAGAGGTTGGGGTAGCCAAACCGGATGCACAAATTTTTGAATATGCCCATAAGCTGATCGGGTTACCATCTAAGCAACGAGTATTGATGGTCGGAGATAACCCACATTCCGATATTCTAGGCGGATTAGATTTTGGTATTGAAACCTGTTGGTTAAATAGTCAAGAAAAGGCAACGCCAGCCGGAATTAACCCTCATTATCAGGTTAAGTCTCTGGCTGACCTGCAAGCTCTTTTACTAGCATAATTGCTAATTGCTAATTGCTTTTAGATTTTTGAGTGAATGATTGATAGCCGAGTACAGTTATGTGCTCGGCTACTTATTTTCACCTACTGTAAGTTATCGATAGTGGTGCTTAAGTCTATCTTTGCTTTAAGCTCGCTTTGATTACCCAATGACAATAAAGAAAAGGAAGAGGTGTGTTTAAATCTCATCGCCATAGCTGCTACGGCATTGCTGCCATTCTACTTTGGAGCTGCTTAATCGCGCTGTCTCGAAGCGTATCTGAACAACTGGGCCCAATCGGTGGTGCGGCCAGCCTTTACACGGTGAGTGCGCTGTTGTTGATCTGTGTTATGGGTCTACCAAAGCTGTCACGCTTTTCTAAGTCTTATTTGCTGATTGGCGGCACCTTGTTCGTTTGTTATGAGATCTTCTTGGCTCTGGCTTTAGGAATGGCAAACAATAGACATCAAGCCTTGGAAATGGCTGTCATCAACTACTTATGGCCAGCACTGACGGTGTTATTTGCGGTGCTGCTGAGCGACAAGAAAATTAACTGGTTGGTTTACCCAAGTATCTTCTTGGCCTTCTTTGGCGTCGCTTGGAGCATCAGCGGCGATCAGGGGCTTTCTGTTGAACAAATCGCTGCCAATGTTGCTACTAACCCAAAAACTTATTCAATGGCGTTTTTCGGCGCGATTATTTGGGCGGTTTACTGTAATTACACTCAGAAAGTGGCGAAAGGGCAGAATGCGATTGTGTTGTTCTTTATCGCAACGGCAATCACCTTGTGGATCAAATACGCATTGAGTAACGAAACCGGCATGGTGATGACAACCAGTGCTGCGATTGACTTAGTGTTGGCAGGAGTGTGTATGGGCGCAGGTTACGCGCTTTGGAATACAGCGATACTTGGCGGCAATATGGTCTTCTTGGCGACCATGTCGTATTTCACGCCTATTTTTGCGACCTTACTGTCTTCTATTATTTTGGGTTTGTCATTGAGCATGACGTTTTGGCAGGGCGTTTGTATGGTAACGATTGGCTCTTTAGCTTGCTGGTGGGTAACCAGAGACAAAAAGCCGACGGTTACGGCGTCGGCTTCTAAAAAGGTTCAATCAGAGTCTTAGTCAGCGAGAGGTTGATTGGTTAGCTCTTGGTTCTTAACTCTCGACTCTTAACTCGCGATATTGAGATTCAATTGAAGCTCATAAGGCATCTTCGATAAGCGTCGCTTAAGTTGGCGGCGCGTACGTTCAATATCATCGACCGCAATCGCTTGTTGGTCGTTGGTATGAATATCAACATTGATTCGTAATTCTGGACCAACCTTAGTCACACCCATCAGCTCCAAATCTTGCTCCGCTTCTTTGTCTACCGCGACAACGTTCTTATCTACCGCATCACAAATATCTTTGTTTGCCGACATCATAAGCAGTTCGCGCATCGCCTCACGTAACATGTCGAAAGGCACTTTGATGAAGTAGAAAGACATTAGCAACATCATCATTGGGTCGGCATACACTGCGTATTCTGCAAGCGGAGAAAAAGTAATTAACCAAGCCGCTACGAAACCCGCGGTTACCGCTACACTCAGTAGCGTATCCATTTGCCACTGTTTAGACTCAGCCTGAATCAGACCTGAAGAAATACGTTTACTCTTATTCGCGATGTACCACCAAGCGTAACCACAACCCAGTACGTTGAAAATACCAAACAGAGTTGCGATAGAAGCATCAACTTCACGGCCACCCGTCATTAGGGCACCAATCGCAGAGTAAAGTGAATAACCAACCACAAGAAGAATCACAACGGCTTTGATGGCAATAACAATCGGTTCGATAATTGCTCGACCAAACGGGAACTCAGTGTCCGAAGGGCGATTGATGTATTTCGAGGCAGCTAGTGACATTAAAGTTAACAGTAAGCTGATAAGAGAATAGACACCGTCAAATACTATGACCAGAGAGCCAACGAGAAGACCCAACACCAATCCGCCAATTGCGAAGCCTGATGCTAAAAGGGCTGAGAACAATAGTACTCGATTTTCGTTTTGGCTTTTCCTGTCACACATAATATTTTCCAGATGTTTTTGATAACTTCATTGTTCTAATAATGAGCTAACTTTACAAACTTTATCTGATGACGTTTATATGTATTATTTAAGTGAAATATATAAATGCTTTTAATTCAGTTTCTTAAGTTAAATTTAAGGTGTCAATAAAGTTGACGTTGAGTGTTTTTTGGGATGGTGTGCAACTGAAATAGGATCGTTTATGATTAATAAAACACATCAGTCGCTGGGGTCTTATTGGTCTTCTAGATTTGACTGAGACTGCAATGAACAAGGAGAGAATCAATATGAAGTTTGACGATATCAGTGATAACGAGTTGTGGGCGATTGCTACCCCGATCATGGATAATCTGATGGATGGTTCAACTAAGGTTGATCATGAGCAGCACTGTAGAGACTTTACTCAAAGAATGAAAGACATTGTTACGCCAGAATATTTAAAAAAGGTATGTCACCATTATCAGCACAGTAATGGCTTTTTTGCTGAGCGTGAGCCAGTTGCGCTGTTTAGACGTTCAGATTCCATCGCCTTTGTGTGGAAACAAGCCTACACCATCGCTAAAGGTGAGTTTGTCGCCGAAATGGTATTGGTTGAAGAAGACGGACGCTACTTAGTGGATCACGTGATGGTTTTCTAGAGCAAGACTTAAGTATGGAGTAAAAGTCGTCCGTCTAGAAATCAAACAAATAATCACTAAGCTGGTCGGCCAACCAATTCATTCCTGGGTGCTCTGCCATGCCAGCTGCGGTAAACATACAGTAGTCTTCTTGTGTTAAACCGTAGGTGTGTTTGATCACGGCAAGCTCTTGTTCACGCAGTAAATGGCGAATCAATGGCTCAGGCATTACGCCCCATGCTTCTTCACGTAGAATCGTATCCAACATAAAGTCGAAGCTAGAGAAGCCAATGTAACGACGCGAGAAGGGCTCAAGCTCAGGATTATCCTTTTCATTAAGATAAACCATGGTTGCTTGCATCGAATTCCTTAGTACCTCATCAGACACTCGTCGCATCGCACTCAAATCATGCCCTTTCTTACATACAGACATCATTCGAATCTTACCAAGCGGGTTGTAGATAATTCTTGGGTCATCGACGCGTTCGTAATCGACACCAAATGCGAAGTCGACTTGCTGAGTTTCAACTAGGTTAGCTAAGTCACCGCTCGACGCGAGAACGAAGTTGAATGAGGTAGAAGGGTACTTGTTATTTAAGGCGTGGGATAAGTCCTGCCACATTTCATCGGGTAGGGAGTCATCTCGTGCTATCCAAATTTCTGCGTTGAATTCGCCCGAAACATGCAAGCAGGTTTGTTTAATACGCGCGGCTGTCACCAACATGCCTTCGCAATCTTTGTAAATCGCTTTACCCGCTTCTGAAAGCTCAACGTGGTTTCCGCTGCGGACGAACAGCTCGACATCTAACTCTTTTTCCAAGGCTTTAATCGACATGCTGAGTTTGGTTCGGTTGCATTCTAACTGGCGTGCAGCTTCAGAAACTGATCCTAAATCAGCAACGGAACAAAAGGCTTGGACTTGAGAAAGGTTCATTTCATTTCCATATTGAGCGGGGGTTGGTGCATATTATCTGAATATTGTGCTGACTATCTTAGAAATAGTCCATCTTTGCATGATAACTCTATGACGAATTGACTAATTTGGTTTACTCTGGGGAAGTTCCGAACCTACAAGAAGTAAAGATGGAGGCCATGATGGCGAAACAATGGGACGAATACGCCGTTGATTGGGATAAAGATCCCGCAACTGCAGTATTCGCACAATCCGTATTTGACCAGTTAACACAGCTCGTTGATTTAAACGGAACCCGTGTCCTTGATTTTGGTTGTGGTACAGGACTACTCAGCCAGAAAATATCTCCTTTAGCAAAAGAGATCATCGCACTTGATATCTCTGAAGGGATGATTGAAGAGTTAGATAAGAAAGAGTTACCTAACGTTGAACCGGTAGTTGATATTTTATCGCGCGGACTTGCAGCGCAGCATCCAGCATTCAGAAACCAGTTTGACCTAGTGGTAGCCTCTTCGGTGTGTGGTTTTATCCCGAACCTACAAGACACAGTCAGTCTGATTTACACGCTGCTTGAAAACGACGGTACGTTTGTACACTGGGATTGGTACTTGGAAAGCGACAGTGAAGACTACGGTGTAAGCCAACAGCGCTCAGAAAATGTATTGAGTGCAGCGGGCTTTGCAGTAGTTGAAGTCTCTACACCGTTCTCGATTGACACTCCACAAGGAGAGTTAAAGGTATTAATGGGTGTTGGACGTAAACAAGCGCTTCCAGATCTGTAATCGTGTGTATGCCTTGAGCTAGCATTCAGAATGCTCATTTAAACTACTAAACCCACATTAACGACTCTAACGTCAGTTATGTGGGTTTTCTCTTTTTGGCGCTATCGTTTTAAACAGAACGAATTAGCGCTTTCTCATTTCTTCACTACTAACTCTGGTTTCTCTATTTCTCTATTTCTCTGTTTCTCATCTCGCTCATAGAAAACTCAACACCGCTAATTTACAAATTATTTATTTCCATTTTGGAAATGTAGTCTTGCATACATTTCATTAGTGGAAATATAACGGTGAGATATAAAATAAGCCCATAACAACACTAAGGGTTTAATCATGAGCCACCAATCTGCGTCATCTACTTCTTCACCACTTTCAGAGCAACAACAACGCTTTAGCAATATCATTTCAGATGCCAACCTGTCACCAAAACAGAAGTCGAGCTATCTTGCCTTAGAAGCTGAAGCCAGCTTACCGTATATGCCGGTAAGCAAAGAAGTAGAGCAAGCCTTACAACAAGGTGTGCTGTGTGACATGTTTGAAGGGCACGCCCCATTTAAGCCGCGCTATGTACTTCCAGATTATTCTAAATACTTACATCAAGGCTCAGAGTATTTAGAGCTTAGCGCGGCAACCAACTTCGATGAAGCATTGAACATGCTTACCATCCTTTACCACCATGTTCCGTCTGTCACTTCAATTCCGGTTTACCTAGGTCAGTTGGATGATGTGTTGATGCCTTTCGTGGGCGACTTAACAGAAGAGCAGGTATACCAAAAGATTAAGCTGTTCTGGATCATGTTGGATCGCACACTGCCAGACGCCTTTATGCATGTGAATATCGGCCCGACAGACAACATTATCTGCCGTACGATTTTACGTGTAGACGCTGAATTGAAGCAGATCGCGCCAAACTTAACCTTTATGTACGACCCAGCCGTGACACCTGATGATCTACTTCGTCATGCGGCGAGCAACATCTGTGAATGCAGTAAACCACATATTGCAAACTATCCAGCGCATGCCGAGGCTTACGGCGATAAGCGTTTTGGTATTGTGAGCTGCTACAACTCTCTGCCGTTAGCGGGTGGTTCAAACACCTTGGTGCGTATGAACCTTAAGCAAGTGGCGTTGAAGTCTGAGGACAGTGCTGATTTCTTACAACAAGTATTGCCGAACTACAGTGGCATCATGGTTGAGTTGATGAACGTTCGAAGCCGCTTCTTGCATGAAGAGTCTAACTTCTTCGAAGGCTTCTTAACCAAAGAAGGTTTGATCGAAGAGGATCGCTTTGCGCCAATGTTTGGTATTTACGGCATGGCGGAAGCAGTCAACATCTTGTTGGAGAAAGAAGGTCAAGCAGGGCGTTATGGTCACGATGAACTGGCGAATCAGCTTGGTCATCGTATCTCTGAAAAGCTGGCTGAGATCGTTGAACGCTCTGAAGTGAAATATGGATTAGAAGGTAAAGCTCTGCTGCATGCTCAAGGCGGTATTAGCTTAGATGAAGATGTGACGCCGGGTGTCCGTATTCCTTATGGTACCGAACCGGATCCTGTCTCTTACGTTCGTGCAACCGCGGGTCACCATAAGTTCTACACCTCGGGCATCAGTGACATTCTGACCATCGACGAAACAGTAAAATCTAACCCTGAAGCGATGTTTAACCTGTGTAAAGGCGCGATTCAAGCGGGTTACCGAGAGTTCACGGCTAACGTTGCATCAAATGATTTGGTTCGTGTCACGGGTTACATGATTAAGCTATCTGACATTGCCAAATATGACGAGCAAGGCTCACGCACCAATACCACCTTTTTAGGTGCCGAAGCTGCGAAGAACACGGGCATATTAGAGCGTAAACCACGCGTGGCGAGTTTAGAGATGTCGCCAACATACGAATAGCTTTAACGTGTGTTATGCGTTTCGAATACGAACAATGTGAATTATGAAAATTTCTGATCTAACAACTCAAATGGCTAGGGTTAAAAATAATAAGACAGAAAAACAAGCGAAGGTCAGCCGTGTGCTGACCTTTTCTTGTGTTGACGGCCCGGGAAACCGCTTGGTGCTGTTTCTTCAGGGCTGCAACTTTGACTGTATTACTTGCCACAACCCACACACAATTAATCACTGTAACCATTGTGGTGACTGCATTAGCGGCTGTCCGAGCAGTGCTCTGAGTCTTATTGATGGCAAAGTGAAGTGGGACCCAGCAGCCTGTACGAATTGCGATCAGTGCATTGATGTCTGCGATCATAAGTCGAGCCCGAAAATTACCACAATGACGGCCTCAGAGGTTCTGGAGCTTGTCAGGCATAATCAGTTTTTCTTGAGTGGCATTACCGTTTCTGGCGGTGAAGCGACCATGCAGTTGCCGTTTATCATAGAGCTGTTTCAAGCGATTAAACGTGATTCACAGTTAGCGCATCTCACGTGTTTTATTGATAGTAATGGTTCGCTGTCACTTCAAGGGTGGGACAAGGTGTTGCCTTATCTTGATGGCGCGATGATTGACCTAAAATCATGGCAATCGGAAACACATCAATGGTTAGTGGGTAGAGGTAATCATAGGGTGTTTGAAACCATTAACTACTTAGCAGATAAAGGAAAACTGCACGAAGTTAGGTTGCTACATATCCCAAATAAAAGCGATCTTGAGGACGAAATTGAACAAGTGGGGCGTTACTTGAAGACTCTACCAAGTGATATTCGAATTCGGCTGAATGCGTTTCAGCATCATGGTGTCATTGGCGACGCGTTAGATTGGCCGAAATGCACCGAAAAACAGATGCAGAGCTTTCACGATAAGCTCTACACCATAGTTCAAAGACCGATGCAAACTCCTGAGGTTTATACCTAGTCTTTAGATTTCTTAGGCGGTCAATCAGGCTTCTAAGAACGTTAACTTTCTAAAGATATTAAGTCTCTAAAAATATTAAGCTTCTAAAAACAGGTCACACAACCATTTGATCGCTTGATCATTCATGTTGGGTTTATTCCACACCAAGCTGTACGCCACCTTACCGTAATCAAAAGGCAAGGGCTTGCTCACTAAGCCCTGAGCTTGTTTAGCATGCTCAGCCCACTGTTTAGAGCAAGTGAACAGGAAAGGTGTGTGGTGACACAACACAGCCGCAGCGCCGAAGTCCGCGACCGATATTGCCATCTCTCTTGGTTGGTGGCATTGAACCAAGTTTTGTTCAAAGTAAGGCTGAGACAGTTCGTTATCTAAAATCCCAATGTGCTTGTAATCTAAGTAGCCTTCTACCGTCAGTTCTTGCTGAGCGAGAGGGTGGTGTGCGCCCATCAAACAAACCATTTCATCTGGAAGAATTGTTTCCCAAACCAGCTCTTTGTTATCGGTCGGCGGCTGAGATATATCATGAGGCAACAAGATCAAATTGACCTTGCCACTGAGTAAAGCATCGAAGCCGAGCTGTTGTTTCGAATAGATGTTGAGCTTCGCGTTTGGCGCGAGCTCAGTAGTGATTTTACTTATCTTAGAGGCAAATACTTCGAAGGTACTTTCACGCATCGAAAGTGAAAAACTGCCTTGGTACTCTTGAGGGGTAAAACTCTTTTGATGAAGCAGTCCATTCATGCTTGAAAGAATTGCGTGAACAGTGGGCGCTATCTTCAGAGCAAAGGGAGTCGGGATAAGCTTGGTACCATCTCGATAGAAAAGCTCATCATTCAGGATGTCACGCAACTGAGACAGGGTTTTGCTTACACTCGAAGGGCTGACACAGAGTTGCTCTGAGGTCTGAGTGACGCTGTGGGTGTTCAGCATAATATGAAGCGCAGTGAGGTGCTTAAGGCTCACCCTAGATAAGTGTAAGTAATCCATTTATGACTCACGCATTCAGATTGGCTTGTGATTTTGCATGAACGACAAAATCGAACAAGCCAAATTGGATAAAGGTTATTTACGAGCTAGCTTATGGTGCGCTCGTGAAAAGTGGCCTGCGCAAAATGCGCCCACAATCGATAGTTCACCCGCTAAACACAGTGCAGCACAAACTTCAGCTAGGGCTTGTGATTTACCGTTACCATGCAGCCCAAGTAAATCTAAACAGGCTTTTTGACTTGGCAAGCCAGTACCACCGCCGACAGTCCCCACCATTAGGTTAGGCAGTGTCACGCTAGCGTATAAACCGCCTTCTTTGTTGAGTTCCATACGCGTCATACCAATCGCTGACTCGGCGACACAGGCCGCGTCTTGGCCACAAGCGATATAGAGTGCCGCCAACGCATTCGCATAATGGGCATTGATACCGATAGTACCACTCAAAGCGCCACCGACTGTGGTCATTTGGCCAAACTGGACCATCTTCTCTGGTGTCGTGTGTAGGTACTTCGCGACAAGCTCTGCAGGGATATTAACCTCAGCAGTTACCTTTTTGCCACGAACGCTGCGCAAGGTTTGGGTATTGGCTTTCTTATCGCCTGACAAGTTGCCATCAAGGAAAGCATGGTCAGGCTTAACTGGCGTATTTTCGATGATGTACTCAAACACGGCATTGGTTGCGATGGTCACCATATTCTGACCAGAAGCGTCTCCGGTTAGAAATTCGAACACCAAGTAAACATGGTTACCTTCGATGTTGATATTAATGTCGGTCAGCTTGCCGTGTGATGTTGTTGATTCTGCCAAGATCTTGAACTGGTCATACTGAGTCACAGCCCAAGCCACAAACTGTCCGGCTTCAACTAATCCTTGAAATGCAAAGCCAGGAGTACGTGTTACGCCTTCATTGAGCAACATAGCACTTGCGCCACCACAAGCCGTAATCAGCTTAGAACCACGGTTATAAGACGCGACAAGCGCAGCTTCTGTGGTCGCGAGTGGTACGAGGTAATCGCCCGTAGCAAATAGGCCATTGACTCTTAAAGGGCCAGATATTCCCACAGGGACTTTAACGGTGCCAATAAAGTGCTCAATGTTTTTCTCATAAGCTTGGAACTGACTTTGTGTATGAGGGTCGAGCAGTTCTTGCTGTGAATCTGCATTATCGAGCGCTGTCCAGCGACGTGTGAGATTCTTTTCTGTCAGGTAGGGGCTAGGTGTCAGCTTATTTACTGGCTTTTCAAAATGAGGCTGAAGCTTTTTTTCTAATTCGTCTGCGGAGATGTCGCCTCCTAAAATAGAAACATAGTCACGGCGATGCAGATTTAGTTTTGGCATAAATAGTATGAAGTAAAGTTTGTGCAGCAAATTGGTTTGCGCTGATTCTACCGAGTAATAAACCAGAAACAAGCGCCTGATATAATGAGTTACAGTTTGTGTGGTTGTTGAAGCAAAAAGCAGCGAAGTTTCGCGAAATATAGGCTGTATTTGAGCGAAATTTAGATATGAATGTCGAGAAGGCTACCGATGGCTTCGTTTTGACGATCAACCACACTTGCACCAACGCGGTTGTAACTTGCGCTTTGTGTCAGTTTAATCAGGGAATCGGTTGAAGATGAAGCAGGTTCAGGTTCTTTGTCTTTAAAGGAAATGGCTTGTTCAGGCTCTATTTGATTAAAGCTGAGATCGCTAGCTTCGAAAGTGTCGTCGGATTCTAGAGCGTGTTTGGAGGCTTGGTTGAGCTCGATTGCGGCTTCTTCAGCCATGTTGGTGGATTGCTGAATAATGGCGTAACCAGATTGAATACCAGATATCGACATATCAGAACCTTTTATTGACGTATGGAATGAGTCTAGGCGGACGATATTTTGAGCGCAATGGTGAACAGATGAAATTTACGGTGAAAATGTGAACTTAAGCTAAAATAGTGATGTCTGTCTATTAACTGAACAGGTCATTTAGCGCGTTTAACTCTTCATCAGTAAGCAAAGAAGGCTTCTCTGTTTCGAGGTTGCCGTCGATCTCACTCTGAAGTGCTTTTAATTGTTGTGGGCTAAGAAGCTGTATTTGCTGCTTAAATGCTTCAAATTGCTGTGTATTCATAGTGTGACCTTTGTTCAAATCCATATGCTCTTTAGAGCATAGTCTACTGATTCAGGAAATCAAACAAGATTAAGTGAATTTTAAATGATGTTTGAAGTTTCTTGAAACTAAGACAACTATAAATTCCTGTGGTCGTTTTTTGTCCGAGAAATGTTAGGAAAAGTTAAGGCTTGGTCAATCAAAGTCAGAAAATTCCTACAATGTAAAAACGCCTTCAACCCTTGTGGCACAAGGGTAGGTAAGTAATTGCTCTACCCAATTAGGGGTATGGGTAAAGCAATGTATAAATATTTGTGATGATCAAAAGATAAGCAATTGGCGTTATCTTTTTGTTTTTACGGTATTTTGTTTGTTGCTCAAGAAGCTTCTGTTTCAAACGACTTGTCGATCTTAACCTTAACTGCAAACTTGGTCGCTAAGGTATGCAGTTCTGGAAGCATTCGATAGATCAAATGGAGCTGTTGTAGAACCATTTTGACAGAATTCTCATCTTCTTCTCGCCATTCACTCAAACGTTTATCCAGCTCCGGGTCATAAGCGTTTTTCACTTCACAATGCTCTTTATGAGAATAGAGTTGATCATTTAGAGCGTCGAGATGCTGGTGGATTACTCTGTGCGCATCTAGCACCAGTTTGTGTGTCGCTTCATCATCAATACGCGTTCTGTGAGCACCCAGAGCCGAGATATAGCTAAGTAGAGCATGATTGAGTGTTAAGAATCGGAAGCTCTCATCTTCAGAGGTGCGGTACTTACCCGGTTCAACCAACATGCTACTGATCGCGGCAGTCAGGTTTGCATCATTATTATGCGCACTACGTCGAGCGATACGATAGTTTAGGCTATCTTTCTTACCGACACGGTATTGGCCGATGATCTGAGCGAGATAGTTCTTATTGGAATCGAGCGCATTCGCCATCACTTTGTGCAGTCGCTTCGACTGCCAATCAGGTAACACATAAATGACAGCAAGCACGGCGAGAGCACAACCAATAAAGGTATCCGCTAACCTTGGCAATACTACCGCGTAGCCTTCACCTAATTGGTTAAAGCAGAAGAGCACAAGCAGTGTGATAAAGCCGGTCGCAAACCCGTAGTTATTGATTCGAAACGCAAAGAACATCACGCCACTGATCACAATGAACACTAATTGGCTCTCTTGCGACGGGAAGAAAGTCAGTAACGGTACTCCGATCAATAAGCCTGCGACCGTGCCAATGACACGCGCCGTCAGTTTTTGACGGGTTGCACTGTAGTTTGGCTGACACACAAACAGTGTCGTCAGTAGAATCCAATAACCTCGTTCGATATCAAAACCCTGGATAATCCCGTAGCCCAGCGTCAAAGTGATCGCCATGCGAATCGCGTGGCGGAATAGCATAGAATCGGTGTGCAAGTTAGCTTTGATCTTGTGCCACATTGCCGTCAAAGTATGAGGGTTGGTATCGTTCAATACACCTTCTTCAATCTTCTCTGCATCTGGGTTGCTGATATTCGAGAGCTGTTTTTCAACGGTTGCTAGGTTATTGAATAAGTAATCCAACTGGTTCAGCAGTGATTTCCATTTAGGATTATTCTGTTGGTGCAGATGATTGAGCGAAGACATCAGCTCATCGAGTGCCAATACAGACTTGTCACCATGCTGGTATTCAGCGCCAACTTTCAACGAGCTCGCCACTTCTTTACACGCAGTGGCCTGCGCTTCCAGTAGATACTTAAATCGAAACAACACGTCAGAGCGTTCAAAGTGTTTTGCTAGCTCTTGATAACGATAATGGCTTGAGCTTACGCGTTCATGAATATCTTGTGCGATAAAGTAGGTGTTAAGAAATCGGTCACTAGGGCCGTCAATGTGTCCGCGCTTAGAGCGGTTAAGTAGCGTCGCCTTACACATGTTGAGTGCGTTAACGGTACTCGCGTTGAGTTTGGCTTCAATGATTCGGTGTGGCTGGGGAATCAAGTCAGAAACGGGGTAGAAGAGTTCCGCTTTTGAATCGATGTAGTTACCGATTTGATCGAATACCGTGGCTAAGTTTTGCTGCACGGGTTGCATTGGCCACACTATCTGCCAAATCATCGACATGAAGTAGTACCAAGCGGCGCCAGTTAACAGTAGAAGCGGTTGAAACCAAAGGTTGGTGCTCTCGTGTGCACCAAGCATGGTATAGATGGCAACCAAGAGAGAACCAAACGCGATACTCGCGTATTTAGGGCCAATTGCCCCGAGAATGATAAAAAAGAAGGTTGAAACAAAAAGCCCTATCGCGAACAGCCAAGGCGTATCGAAGAGAAGCTCAATAGAGAAAGCCGCAACGGCGAAACAGATAAAGGTCAGCGTGAGTGCTTTCAAGCGCCCGGTAAAGCTGTCATCACTTTCCGCAAGAGCCGCAGCAATAACGCCTAAGATCAAAGGCGTGATCAGTGTGTTTTGTCCATAATACCAAGCAGGCACCACCACGCCGAGCAGAGTGATGAGAATTAATACGCTGTAATTTATGGTTTTATTCGCCCAATAGAGGCGTAATTTGGCTGAAAAGTCCACAGTCGCTCACTTGACACACTAAAAACCATAATCCTAACAGAAATCAAGCACAAGAATTTGATACTTATCCATAATTGCCCGTAGGTGGTCATGAAAGCGTCGATAAGATATGAGATATTATTAATTCTCATTGCATCATGATATAAATTCAATATTCCCAATTAAGAGCACACTCCAATGCAGCTAAGCGCTAACAAGACTGCACAGTTTTTTATTCAAAATGAATATCATCAGGTTGAACTTGATGGTCCACGCTTGCTGTTATCTTCAGTAGGGAGTGAAGAGCGTATCCCATTTACTATTTGGAGTGGCAAGATCGCGATAAAGCGAGGATTGTTCTGGGGATCGCTACAATTTTTTGCTAATCAACAAGATGGAACACAGCGCAGTTGGTTAGTACAAGGCTTACCTTGGGATCAATGCCGTCAATTTGCACGCGCGTCAGTTAGTGCTTATCAGAAGTGGCACGACACTCAATGTGAACAATTGGCTGAACACGTACCTCAGTGGGAAGCTGAATTAACACGTCTTGAGCAATTACCAGCCTTTCTACCGCATTCTAAGGTCAACACTTGGGTTGATATGGTCAACTCAGGCTTAGAGAGTATGACAATGACGCTAGAAGAGGCCGCACAACGCATGCCAAACCGCATCGCAAGAATGCAGCCATGGTTATCTGAAACGGAAATCAAGCAAGCTGAAAGAAACCAGCAATGGCTAGAGACCGAGCGAAAAAACTGGGAAGTGTTGTTTGCGCAATGTGAGTCGTCACCACTGAACTTATCGCAGCAATATGCGGTGTTGATGAATGATGATCACAACCTTATTTTAGCGGGTGCAGGCTCGGGTAAAACCAGTGTTCTAACGGCTCGCGTCGCGTATTTACTGCAAAGCCATCAAGCTCAAGCTGAAGAGTTGCTATTGCTCGCTTTTGGTCGTGAAGCGGCAGAAGAGATGAAGCAACGTCTCGACAGCAAAATTGGTTTATCAGCAGAGAAGGTGCAAGTCAGCACTTTCCACCAGTTGGGTTTAAAGATACTGAATCAAGTTGAACCCGAACGTGTGGTTATTTCTCCTTTAGCGCTCGATGACAACCAACGCCAAGCATGGTGCATTGATTGGTTGAAGAAGCACTGGATGACACCGACCAACTTTAAACGTTGGCAAAAGCATTTGTCTAAATGGCCAATCGCTTATTTAACCGGTGACGATGAGCTTGGTAGCCACGTTTCAAACCTCAAATTGATCGGTTGGCTTGAAAAGCAGCTAGAACAGTTGAATGCGTCGGGTTTAACCAAAAAAGAAGTACAGCAACAGCTGATTGATCACCGAGACTATGCGCGCCTCAACAGCGAGCTTTCACTGTGTTGGCCATGTGTAACCGCGTGGCAAAAGGAGCTGAAAGAACAGAATCATATCGACTTCTCAATCATGATCAGCCGAGCGACTCAGTATGTCGAGAAGGGCAAGTTTATCTCACCTTGGAAGTTCATCATGATCGATGAATACCAAGATATCTCACCTGATCGTCTTGCCTTGGTTGAAGCACTGTGTAATCAGTCTAAAGCCGAGCATCAAGCCTCTATTTTTGCAGTAGGCGATGACTGGCAGTCGATTTACCAGTTTGCAGGTGCGGATGTGGATTTGACCACGGGCTTTAAGGATCGTTTTGAAAGTTCGACCATTCATCACCTAGATACGACTTACCGCTTTAACAATCAGTTAGGTGCGGTGGCTAATCGCTTTGTACAAGAAAACCCAATTCAGATTCCGAAAGAACTGAACAGCTTCAAGCAACAGAAGCAGAAGGCGGTGTACAGTGCGCCAAGTAAAGAAGTTGAGAAGATTCTTGATCAACTGAACCGTCAATCCAAAGGCAAAACCAATAAATTGGTGCTGCTACTTGGACGTAATCATTACCACAAGCCAGAGTTGTTGGAAGACTGGAAGAAGATCTTCACTTCCATTGATATCAAGTTCATGACTTGCCACGGCAGTAAAGGTAAAGAGGCGGACTTTGTCATTATTCTTTGTGTTGACGAAGGACAGTTCCCGACCAAGAAGAAACAGCTGCATATTGATGGCGCATTGACTGAATCATCAGACGCGTTCCCTTATGCTGAAGAGCGTCGTTTATTCTATGTAGCAATGACGCGGGCAAAAGAGAAAGTATGGATCACGCACAGTGGCGACGGCTCTGGCTTTGTGCAGGAGCTGCATGGTTCTGATTACCCAGTTGTTCGTAAAAAGTGATGTTACTTGACTTGATTGTCTAAGATTAGATCTTCAATCCCTGCCCTAATATCACAAGGCAGACGCATAAAGCATAAGGAATTTGCTATGGAACACGGCTCAATTAACTACATTGAATTTGCTGCGAAAGACATCGCCGCAACTAAGGCATTTTTCAGTCAAGTGTTTGGTTGGAGCTTTGAAGACTATGGCCCTGAGTATTCTGCGTTTGAAGGCAAAGGCTTAATGGGCGGCTTCTATTTGGCGGATCTGGCGTCGAATACGGATAATGGCGCGGCGCTGATGGTTTTTTATAGCCAAGATCTTGAGCAAACCGAGCTCGATGTAATTGATGCTGGTGGTCAGATAAACCGTGAGATCTTTAGCTTTCCCGGCGGCAGACGTTTCCATTTCAGAGAGCCAAGTGGCAACGAGATGGCAGTGTGGAGCGATAAATAGAGAGACTCTCGCACTGTTTTATGATTGAACTGTTTAATGTCTGAAAACGAGACATAAAAAAGCCTGCGATAAAATGCAGGCTTTTTAGTCTGTTCAGTAGAGAGCACATTTAACGTGCGATTACGTGCGCTCAGCTAGGTACGCTTCGTAGTCTGGGATCTCGATGATTACTTCTTCTTCAAGCAGTGAAGAGTTAAACAAGAAATTAGCGGTAGCGCGGTTAGTGGCCACAGGAATGTTCCAAACACTTGCGATACGAAGCAGTGCTTTTACGTCTGGGTCATGTGGTACAGCATTAAGTGGATCCCAGAAGAAAATCAGCATATCGATCTTGCCTTCAGAGATAAGCGCGCCAAGTTGTTGGTCGCCGCCCATAGGGCCGCTGATCATGCTCTTGATTGCTAAGCCTGTCTCTTTACTGAGTAGAGAACCAGTCGTGCCCGTTGCGTAAAGGAAGTGCTTTTGTAGTTTTTCTTTGTTCTCTTTGACCCATCTTAGTAGCTCAGGTTTGAAGTGGTCATGAGCGACCAAAGCGATATGCTTGTGTGTTGGCATAGTGCGCGTTGTTTTTTGCATGAATGTTCCCTAAATTGTTGTTTCGTTTTTATTGTTTTGAGTTCTTCAGCCAATATAGCACTATGGATTCACACTGAATACCGGACGAAACTCAGAAGGTGACAATGAGTCGGCGATAATTTGATCTTTGAGAGTTGCAGGTGTCAGCGCTTCGATAATCGGTGCGCTGTGTTGCTCGTAAGGTTGACCGCGTAAGTAACTCGTGGCTTGTTTTACCGACAAGCGACCTTGCTCAACCATTTTATCTGTTGGCGCAAAAAGTACCTTGTTACGGAGTAAACCACGGTAGGTTCCGTGACTTAGGTAACTTGAGATTAACCCAATATCTTCGGTTTTATCGGCCGCTCGTAGCTCACTGATCGCTGCTTCAATCGCGACGGCACTTCCGACTATATATTGGATATCAGGTTCTTCTATCACCTGCTGTACTAGATTTCTTTGAAGTTCTTTATCGTTATCTGCCCAATAGCTGATCGCAATTTTGATATCACTCGACTTGATCGCATCATAAAACCCCAGTGCTACAGGCTTAGTGCCGCCACTCGCTTGTGGGCCAAGTAACAGGGCGATAGGTGTTTCGCCTGATCCTTTCGGGTGTCGTTTCGACAAAAAATCTCCGACTTGGTATCCCATTTGGTACCAATCGACACCGACCGTACCTTTTAATACCTTCTGTTGTTCTTCATTGACGGTTAACTCATTTACCGTAGCAAACACAGGCGTCGAGCCAACCCAATCACTGAGATTGTCATGATACGCATCGGGTGAAACCGTACCTAAAATAATGGCATCGGCTCCCCATTGCGTGCAAAGCACCAGTTGCGAGGCTTGTTTGGCCACGTTGGGGTAACCGCCAGCTTCCAATACTCTTAGCTCAACTTGCTGCTTTTCTGCTTCAGAGATCATTCCATAGTTTACCGACAACCAATAAGAGTCTTTGAGGTGCGGATAAATGGCACAGATTTTCTCTTTTTGTGATGTGGCATTGGCGGGCTTTATTGGGCTCAAAGGCTCACTAGCACTTGCGACAGTAGTCACTGAGGCCAGTAGTGAGAGAAGAATTATTGAAGCGAAAGGTCTAGATAGCATGAATTGCCGTTTTGTTGGTTTTAGATAAGAAACACTGCAAAATATAGCGTATTCTGCATGGGTAAAGAAGAACGTTTTAAGGTTTAGAGTTTATGTTGTTAGCTTCAGCGAGTATTGGACGCAAGCTGCTGGCCTCATTCTTAGTGATGGCACTGTTGGTTCTATTGTCTGCATTGATCGGTGTTTCTGGTTTTAGCTTTGTAGCAAAAACGGAAAGAAACGTCGTTGATTCGGCGCTTCCTGCCATGATCGAAGCTCGTCAGGTTTCTGAGTTGAGTAACCGTATTATTTCGTCAGTACAAACACTTTCTAATGCGAGAAACGAGGCCGAAAGAAAAGAGGCTGGCACCGTACTGTTTGACCAACTTGAGTCGCTTCTTCAACATATCAAAGAGCTTGGTGTCGACAGTTTCGATTCTCAGCTCCTCAATAAACTCGAAAACAATGTTCAAAGCGTTATTAACACACTGGCTGAGTTGGGTGTGTCGGTTGAGCGTAAGCTTTGGTTAAGCAAAGAGTTGTCGTCTCGTGTCGAAGAGATGCGCCTATTGGCCGAAGAGCTAGAGCAGTTGACGCGAACCCAAGTTTTGAACACGGCTACCATTGCGGTTGCTAACGTCACGCATATCTATGACCTGCTAGAAACCAAAGAAACGGATAAAGCCTACCAAGCCTTAGATGCGCTTGTAGAGGTTGACCTTGATTTGTCTGAGCGCCTACACGAATTGCATTTGCTGGCGTTCAAAATGCTTAACCAAATTGAAGAAACGCAAACCGTTACCAACGTAGAGCGTATTCATCAAATCCAATCAGAATTTGAATCCAACCTAAGAATCATGGCGCGCCGCGTTAAAGCGGTCGAAGATCCTACTCGTTCAGCGCAGATGTCTCAGCTTCTAGAAGAGCTCAGAAAACGCCAAGTCGTGTTCGATATTTCATTAGAACAATATGAGAACACCAAAAAGTCAGAGTTTCTGATGCAAAATACGTTGGAGCTGTTCTCTCAGCTGAATACAACGGTTAACCAACTGGTTGATGATTCAAACCGCAGTACCAAAAAAGCGGTTGATGAGCTGACCAGCACGTTGAATTTGGCTCAATGGTCACTGTCTGTGATTTCGGTTATTGGTTTGGTTATCGTTGCATTTATCGTGTGGCGAGTGGTGTATATCTCGGTTGTTAAACGTCTTACTGAATACTCATCGGCCTTGATGTCTATCGCACAAGGTCGCCTGAATATTGATATCTCGGTAAAGGGTAATGATGAGCTGGCTCATATGGGCGAGGCGATCATCACTGCCAGAAACACCGCGCAGGCGCTACAAGTGGTTGCGGTGGGTGAAGCAAAGGCGAAACGCGAACTTGAAGAGCACAAAGAACACTTAGAAGAGTTGGTCACAGACCGAACCTACCAGCTGCAAAAGACCAATGAGAAGCTGAACATCGAGGTAGGGAACCACGCTAAGGCTCGTAACGCCGCAGAACAAGCAAGCCGCGCAAAATCCGCTTTCCTTGCGACGATGAGTCATGAAATACGAACGCCGATGAACGGTGTATTAGGTACTGCAAGATTGCTCAAAGATACCGGGTTAGACCCGCTGCAATCCGGCTATGCAGACATCATTAACCGCAGCGGTAAGAACCTACTCGCGATTTTGAATGACGTGTTAGATTACTCAAAGATTGAAGCAGGGCATTTAGAAATCCGCACTGCTTCGTTTGATCTTCATCAGATGGTTCAAGATACCTACCAATTGATGGAAGGGCGTGCCGCTGAGAAGAAGCTGAACTTTGATTTCCATATTGAAAGTGATGTGCAACGCTATTGGCGTGGTGACGTAACGCGAATCAGCCAAATCTTGAATAATTTGGTCGGTAACGCGATTAAGTTTACGGAAAGTGGTTCGGTCGATATCTTTATCAGCTTAGATATCGAAGATGAAAATCGAGTCATGTTTGAAGTGTCAGATACCGGTGTCGGAATTGACGCAAGCGAACAAGCTTGTCTGTTTGATGCGTTTACCCAAACCGATAGCGGCCGCAACAAAACCGGTGGCACAGGGCTTGGATTAGCGATCAGTAAAAGTATCATGTTGGCAATGAATGGGGATATTGGCGTTCATTCGGAAGAAGGCGAGGGCAGTCAGTTTTGGTTCTCATTGCCACTCGAAGTAGGTGAGAAAATTGAAACGAAAGCAACGGTCATTGAAGCTTGTATCCGAGCGAAGGTCCTTCTGATTGAAGACAACCCTGTGAACTGTATTGTTGCCGAAGGCTTTTTGAATAACTTAGGTCACGATGTTGTGATAGCGACAACGGGACAAGAAGCGAGAGCCATATTCAGTGAGCAAGAGTTTGATATTGCGCTGGTGGATATTAACTTACCAGATTGCGATGGCGTCGAGTTAATTCAACAGCTCAAAGACGATGCGCTTCAGCATGAGCATGAAGAAAACGTAACACGCAAAGTACCACCAATGATCGCAGTATCGGCTCACGTGTTTAACGAGGAAGTGGAAAGCTACTTGTCGTCTGGCTTTGATGGTTTCTTGCCTAAGCCGCTAGAGAAGGAAGCACTTTCTCAGCTCATTGTGACACAGCTTGATGGCAAGGCTTTGTTACTGCCACAACCAGATCCTAACGATTCTATATGCAGTCAAAACAGCAAGCCTCAACGTAATAAAGGCAACGAGTTGTACTCATCTCAGATGGCGAGTGTCGTCTCTCATCTAGCCATCAAGGCTTCGCAAACTGAAGACGAAGGAGAGATTCCTGTGAAATTGATTGATTCCAATGTCATCAAAGGTGACTTGTCCATTCTTGGCTTAGAAAAGATGAAGCAGATTGTGGGACTATTTGAAGAGAGTAGCCGCGTCACTTTAAGCGAAATGGTCGAAGCGAGTGATTCGAACAATGGACGTGAGGTAAAATCTCTCGCTCATAAACTGAAAGGTTCCGCGGGCAGTTTAGGTTTGTTGCAACTTTTCAATGCTTGCCAAGTGATAGAGGCGAGCAGCGATCCATTAGGTGAATACCGAGGCAAAGATAGCGAGTTGTCGAAGTTGGTTCAAGAGTCGCTTGAGGCGTTGCAAGAGCAGTTATAAAAACAAACCTTAGGTTGTGACAGAAACGTATCGTGAGTTGGAAACCAAAAGTAACAACATAAAAAGCAGCCAATTTCTTCATTTTGTATGAAAGAATTGGCTGCTTTTTCGTTATAGGACTTGGTTAAATACAATTTTCGTTGATTCGCTTTAAATCATCTTGATATGTCCAGCTGCTTTGATCTTAACGTGAACCATGTTGCCTTGAAGGTAGCTTAATGGAATCTCGCTTCGTTCAATGATCGCGACATTATCGCTGCATGCGCCAGCTTCAATCGCCAGTTGCTTTGATTGCTCCTCCAAGCCCTTTAAGGTCTCTTCACGTGATGCTGGATCAATCGGTACGATCTTATCGAACTGGCCTGATATTTCTCCCAGCGCAACACCAATGGCATTCGCTACTTCAAAGTGCTCAGGGCGAACCACTTGGCTTACTCCTTCAAAATGATCTGGGAATAGTGCACTGCCGCCGCCAACCATGATTACGGGTACACTCGCTGCAGAGGTCTTCATCTTATCGATGCCTTCTTCAACATCCGTGACCATTTGTTGGTAAACCTTGCTTGCTTGTTCGGCCGAAACACCAATCTCATCACTCAATTGATGCTCTGCCTGCCACTGCATTTGACCTGTTTTGAGTGCAATATCGGTGAGCGTAAGTTCATCACCACCAAAGCTACGCGCCGTTTGCGTTAGAGTGTGACCAACACTTTCAGGGCCTAGTTCGATACGTTCTTGCTCAAAACGAACCTTGGTGCCTCCACCAATGGCTAACGCCAAAATATCAGGCATGCGGAAGTTGGTTCTCACTTCGCCAATCTCTACCGCTAAGCTCGACTCTCTTGGGTAACCGTGAGTTAGCACGCCGATATCAGACGTAGTGCCACCCACATCGACCACGATTGCATCTTTTAACTTGGTCAGGTGGCTTGCTCCGCGAATCGAGTTTGTTGGGCCACAAGCCACGGTAAGAATCGGGTACATCAATGCGAATTGCTGCGACATCAGTGTTCCGTCGTTCTGACCGAAATAAGGCGTGGTGTGGATTTCATGATTGATGAGTGCATTACAAAAGCCGTCTACGAATCGTTTTGCTGTACCTTGCAGAGCAGCATTGAGGATAGTGGCGTTCTCGCGTTCTAAAAGCCCTAAGCTGCCCACTTTATGGGATAACGAAAGGTTCACCCCCGGAAGTTCTTGTTGAATCCACTCTGCTGCTTGAAGCTCCTGGTCGCCATTGACGGGAGAGAACACTCCGCAGATAGCAATGGAATCCACTTGGCCTTTCATTTTCTGGCAAAGCTCGCGGATTTCAGATTCTTGAATGTCGGCAATCAACTGGCCGTCATACTCATAGCCGCCGTGAGCTTGGTAGAAGTGCTCCCCAAGCAGTGTTTGCCAAGCTTTGCTCCAACCACAGAGTGGCGGAACACTATCACCACTTGGAAGCGCTAAGCGAATCATGCCGACTCTATCTAAGCCTTTTCGTTCAACGATTGCGTTGGTGCATTGAGTGGTACCAAGCATCGCATGTTTCACTTGCTGACCATCAATGTTTGCTTGGCTTAATAGCGCAGCTATCGCGTTATCAATGCCGGTTGAAATGTCATGTGTGGTTGCGGTTTTTACTTTGGCAATCACATTCAAGTCTGCGTCGAGCAGTACACCGTCGGTATTGGTGCCACCTACGTCAATGCCAAGGCGGCAGTAATCAAGCGTAATGTTTGTCATGCGACTACCTCTTCAATGCAGACTTTAGTTGTTCAATGGTTTGATACTCGACGGTGTAGCCAAAGTAACCCGGGCCCGCGACTTCGATGCCTTTGTCAGTGCGCCATTTAGGGTCACAAGGGTAGGCAATTAGGTCGATGCGCTGCCCGTAACGAAGTTGTTCGGTTGTGATTGGCTTACCCGTTTCATGATCCAAGATCGAAATAAGATCCGGTGTTGATGCCAGCAGGTTATCTTGGTTCATGTCGGCGCGGCTTGTGCCTTTGTGCGCGAGAAGCAATTCGTTTTGGAACTGCACAAACACGTTATCGACGCCTGTATCTTCAAACTGAGCCAACTTTTCAATCACGACACCACCTGTTGCAAAGCCACCGTCGGTTTCACGTTGAATATCAACAATCTTGCCACTGATGATGGTATGGCCGCCGACAATATCTAAAACGGCCTGTGTGCCACTCTGATTGTTGTCGTTCGCCAATCTAATCGCTTCACCAATCTTCATTGCTTGGGTCAGTGTTGCAGGCAGTGCGCTGCGTTTTAGGTTCTTACCGTTCATTGGGTAATCGCACATTGCTGCAGAGCCGCCCATCTGCTCGGTAATTGGCCTCGCAAACTTTTCAGACCAAATACCGTCAATTGGGTAAAGCGTGACGACATTGCCACGCTCATCGGCCAATGTGTTCGGTGCAGAAGGGAGACCATCAAGAAAGAAGGTCACCATCTGAGCTTCTGGAAACGCACGTCCCATCGCATCACAATCGATCACAGGAATGTTCTTTTGCGCTGCAACGAGAATTGGAATCAATGAATTAAAACCGCCCACTTCGATAGGAAACGTTGCCGCTACTTCAGTGCCGAGCGCTTTTTCCATCGCTTCGAAAGCAATCAACATTTGATCTTTCGAATTGAGTTTCTCTACTGCAACGGTTGGTGCGCCAATCATTGAAGAGGGCACCGTTATCCAATCGTCTTGCACGTCTTCTAAAGGAATCATGCGTACAGGGTGCTTTGCCGTTGCAATGGCTACTTTCGCCATCAAGGCACCGCTGTATGGGTCACCGCCGCCGCCAGTACCTAATACCGTCGCACCAAGCGCGATATCATCAATCATTTGTTCAGTAATAATCACAACTACTATTCCTTATCACTTGAAGGAGAAAGTTTCATTAGGGCGAGGTAAATCACACCAGCGGCAAGAATGCCGTCTAACGCCGAGATGCTGGTGAACGAAAACAGATTGAAAAACTCTGGTGCAGTACAAGCGCTGAATGCAGTACCAAATGCCCAAGAAGCCAAGCCTTTAAACATCCAAGCTGGAACTTGTTGGATGTTCTCAAAGCTCATTTTTGTCGAATCTAAAACATAATATTGAACGATGTAGACACCCGCAGCAGGCGCAATGGTTACGCTGAGTAGCATTAAGAAGTCGGTAAACTTGTTCACCATGCCGAGTTGAGCAATGCCAATGCCGACGATGGTCATGATCACAACCAGAACAGGGCGCGGAATCTTAGGTAGAACCATCGACATGCATAAGCCGCCAGAGGTCAGGTTGCTACTATTGGTAGTCCACTGTGCGAACACCAGAACGATGATGGCCGCCATACCTAAACCAAGTGTGAAGAAGACTTCTACTAGGTCGTCGGTGCCTGTCATTTTGGTCAAGATCAATGCGATAAGAATGATGGCGCTGTTGCCGACGAGGAAACCGATACCCGCTCCTAAAATCGCATCACGGCGTGTTTTGGCGTAGCGAGCAATATCAGGTGCAGCAACCGCAGCTAGAATCCAGATAGACATAACAAAAGAGATGGCTTGGCCAAGCGTCAAAGGATCTTCAATCGATGGCGCTGCGCCACCTTGATAATCAGCAGCCATAAACAAACCGATGGTAATCAACGTCACCATCAATGGAACAGAATAGGTACTGAGTTTGCCTAAAGCACGAACGCCATAGATAGCCGTCATCATCATTAACACACTGCCGCCAATAAGAGCGGTGAGGTGTGAAATTATGATGTCGTATTTCGCCAGTGCATCGACCATGATGAAAGCGAAGAAATCAGCCTGGAATGCGAACCAGCCGACTAATGAGATGCCGTTGATGAAGCCAAGAATTTTACCGCCGTTACGGCCAAATACCGCGCTGCTCACCAGCGGGGTAGAGACGCCAGCTTGAAAGCCAATGTTGGCACACAGCATCGCGATGATCGCCAATAAGCCTGAACCAATAAACGTGGCAAGCAGTGCGTCTTCAAAACCAATACCGCTGCTTAGAATCGAGCCGAGAAACAGTCCCGAAATGTCGATGCCGATTGCCAACCAAATAAGGCTGATGACCCACCAAGATCGTTTGGCCTTCTCGGGAACGGGTTCCAACTCGAAGTCATCTATCTTTTTGTGGCTGTGTGTTGCTTCGGGTTTATTCACGTAAGCTTCTGCCGCCATAGTGCCATCCATGCATTGTTATTCCATAAGTGTGAATAAAGCATACTGATGTATTTATTGTTAATAAATGAATATAATCAGATGTAAACATAACAAAAAACAAATGTGAGTGGCAAAGTGAATCCAAACAATAAGTTAGATAAAAGAGACCTACGTAGATTAGAGCTTTTTTGTGAAATTGTTGAACAAGGAGGCATCAATCAGGCGGTCGCAAGCACTGGGATTAGTCAACCAGTGCTGAGTAATCAGCTTATTGCCTTGGAAAAAAGCTTAGAATTAACATTATGCCAACGTGGTCGACGTGGTTTTAAGCTGACTCATGAAGGTGAGCAAGTGTATAAATATGCGAACCAACTAAAATCGACCTTAACCGACTTCGCTTATAAGTTACGAGGTGTACAGACGGAACTCTCTGGGCATGTGCGAATTGGATGTTTGGATAACACCGTCACTTTGCCTTATAACCCACTTCCCAAAGCGATCGAGACGTTTTACCAACGCAGTAACAGTGTTGAGGTGAGTGTTGATGTCGGGGATTTCACCCAGTTGAATGAGAAGTTAGCAAAGAACCAGATTGATATGATGATAGTGGTTCTAGGGTCACATCAAAAATCAGCGTTTCAACATAAATACCCACTGTTTGAAGAGCACAGTTATCTGTATGCGCGTAAGGATCTGGCTGAGAAGATCATGGACAAGGATTTCTCATTGGATGGCTGTCGTATCAACATGGGCGGCTATGCCAAAGATGAGATGTTCCGATTACTGAATATTGAGCAGTACGATTCCGTAAAGCCTTTTGATGGCTGGCATGTCGAGTCGGGTGTAATTTTAACCTTGGCGGGCACACACCTGAGTTTTTTACCATCTCATTTAATCGACCGTGGCCATTATGACCAAGCCTTGATTCCGCTTCAGCCCGAGAAGTGGAGCCTTAAGAGTCAGTTTTATGTGGTGTTGAAGCAACCTGTAGATTCCCTTTCCCCCGCCGCGCGTGCGTTTTTTGATGAGCTACACCAACCGGAAGCATCGGATTCAATATAGAGAACTCGTCGCTTCTCAATAGCACTTAAGATACTTTCTCATATACAAAAAATCCTCTGCCAAGACAGAGGATTTTTGCTTTTATGCTTTATGAGTGAAAACTAACGGTTCTCGAAGCGGTTGTAATCCAACAATCCGAACTCGATCGGTTGGTCTTGTTGATACCAACGATGCACGCGATCACTGAATGGCCAGAACTCGCTAGAACTGCGTCGTACCGCAAACTTATCTAGCAGCGCCACGTAGTCTTCTTCTGTGCTTAAGTTTTGCAGCGTTTTAACCAGAGTAGGAATCTCGCTCTCGGTTAATGATAGGTAAGCCGCAGGGTAGCTACCGACAACGCCTCGTACGAGGGTAAGGTCATCATTGGCGTAATCACGGTTACCTTCTTCATTAAACAAGCTAGAAATGTTGCTGTGCGCGTTATTGTGAATCATGGTGAACAGTTGCTCTTCGCCGTTTTCGCCTTCAATCATGATCATCACTAATTGAGGCACATGACGCAGGCCTTCGCCCTTTATCAAATTCACTTGGTTAAGCAGTGCTTCATTCTTCCTACCAAAACCTGTTTCAACAATCTCAAAGCGATTATCGAGAACAGGTGCGAGCTTATCTTTGATCATATCAAGCAGTTCGTGTTTCGGATCCGCCGTTTTGTAAACCACGCTGGTCGGCTGATCAAAAGGTGCAATGTTTCGCTGCAAATAGTCACTCAGTTGTGCGCTTTGGTTCTGGTACCAACTAGAGTGTTCAATGTGACGAACGTCTTTAGGAAGAAGGCTTAAGAAGTTACTCTCACCTTCAAGACGCAAGAAGTCCATGAACATGCGTGTAATCAGCTGGTGGCCAAAGTTGCCGTAAACATCGAAGCCTGCAACGAGAAGATAATGAATACGCTCTAGAAGAGCATAATCAAGAATCCACGCAGTCTTAGGTTGCGTGCCAACTAACCCTTGTACAACAGAGGCGCTATCGAAGTGCCTAAAGACGGTGAGAGCAGCATTCGGGTTGATGCCATCGCCATCCCAAATGATGCCAGTGTCTAGGTGGACGCCACTCTCGAACCATTGGTTAGTGAAGTCTGATTTCGCGTTTAGGTATTGCGCTTGTTGCTTTGCGTATCTTACCCAGTTGGTCACAGGTACGGTGTTACTTTTTAGTTCGCTAGGTAGCTTTAAATTTTTCTTTTGACTTGCGTAGAAGGCGTTGATTTCCGGAACATCGGCTTTCTCTGGGTCGATGAAGAAAACCCAAAAACGGTCGTTAATTACGTTCAAGGCAAGTTGACCACGACACACAGGTCCTTTGATATAGGCCATGATGGTGTTTTGCGCGTTATCTAACATGAAGTTGAAGCGCGAGTTTACTGGCAGTGCTTCAAACGAAGTCATTGGGTTAGCTGAAACATCGATGTCGTAACTAGGTAGTTGTTTTACTTCGTAATTTACGTCGACAAACCAGGTATTCCACTTTTGTAGACGCTCTTTATTAAGTGCGAAAGGCATGTGCGTTTTGTCGACGATAGTGCCTTGTTCTGGAATCAGACGGTAGTAAACACGGTCTACTTTTGGATCGTCATAAGGGCGACGAGTCGTGATGCGCTGTACCGCTTCACCTGGTGGTGTTGCAGAGCGAACAACAGTGAAGAAGCGTGTTGACTGAGCTAAATCAGAAAAATAGACATGAGATAAAAACAGGTGCTCGTAGATGTAACGTGCTGAAAGTTGACTCTTATTGTCACTCTTGTTTAAAAAGCTTTCGTAGACATTAACGAGCTCTTGTTCTGCATCAGTCAATGGAATGTGGTCGTTCATTAACGCGCCATTTTCCAACCAACTCATTAAAGTCGCGTATTCGGTTTTGTCTAAGTTTGGCATCCCATAAGGCATTCCCCAAGTTGGGTAATCTCTCTCGTATTGAGCGTATTCTTCAATGGTTGGGCACTGTTGGTCGCGATCGATTGAAAAGTCGAAACCTTCAAGCTGGGTTTGATCGGGCAGAGGGTGATTCTCTTTCTGGATCAACATACGAGAAACAAGACCAGCATCGAGGTTAGCCGTTGAGTTTTGCATGCGCTCATTGAGGACAGGATGAAAATCCGCATCGCGCCACTCTTGCGTGGTTAAAGCATCTTCAAACAAGCGAGTAGGGGCTGATGCCGTTAAGCGGGTGCCTTGATAAACGAGTGCCTTGCTCGCGCCTCGGTCTATACCTTCCACTGAAGACATTTTGAGTTGGCAAGGGGCGTCATAACAAGCGTGACAAACCACGCATCGGTTATCAATGATGGGCTTTACTTCGTCAATGAAGTGCTGCGCTTGAGCTGAAAGAATAGGTGCTTGGCGATCGCGTACTTGTTGTTCACCAAACAGTTCGTCGAAGTTTAAACCCGCGTAGACGGCACAACCTGAGAAGACGCTAACAAAAGCTAAAATGAAGAGTTTTTTCAAATTCATACGTATTTAAATATTAGGCATTTTCTATAATTATATCGAAAATGATTGAAAATGCTCATGTTCTAACAATTTTGTAGACAAGATCTTGATGGGACGAGTGACTTGTCGATGCGCGTCACTCGCTAGTGCTCAGAAATTGGTGTTTAGACTTAGCTAGATTTAAGTCCCAAGAGCTAAAAGCTAGCAGTTAAGAGTTAAGAGTTAAGAGTTAAGAGCTAAGACTCATTGATTGACGTAACAAACAGAGAAGGGGACAGACAATCGCTCAAACTCTTTGATCCAGCGCCACTGGTTGTCTTGCAGTTTATCGCCAGGGCCTTTGACTTCAATCCAATGAAACTCATCGCCCTTGAACGCAATCAAATCCGGCATCCCAGTTCTAAATAGCTTTAAGTCACTCAATATCACTTTGAAGAGGTCTACAACCAAGGCATTTGGAATTGAATCCATGCCGTGTTCGATGAGTGCTTTAGGAAAATAATTCCAATGAACAAAGGGGTTCGCGATACCTTGCTTTTCATCGTAAGTATCAAGAAAATGGTTCAGCCCATGTTTGGATATCGTTTGAAACACGGCTTCAATCTGTTCGGCTCGCTTGTCTACGAAATCTGAATGGTACAGATCCAATGGTCGATGTTGGTAACGATTGATAAAGGCGCCTTCAACGTCTGCGAAAATGACATCCCAGAAAGCCAAACCAAACAAGCCACACAGAAAACTGTTTTCTGAAAAGTAGACGTCCCAACCTTGGTTCTCAAAATGCTGCTTTACCGCAAGCTCGACTCGAGTTTGGCTGAGGTCTAATTCCAGTTTTAACTCTTTGCAGCTCGGCTTTATGGTTCGTGAAACTTTGTGCCCCTGTTTCCGTAGCAGTCGGTCTTCAAGCTTAATAGCGATTTCCAACTCTGACACATCCGATGGAGTAGCTTTCATTTGCGTGACAATGTCACACATTAAGTCTAGCGTACCTTGCTTATCATAGATGCGTGCAAGTCGTTCTCTGCTCGGAGGAAGTGTAGATTGTCTGAACCAAAAGATAGCTTGGTCGTTTAGATTAAGCCTTTCAAGATCGCGAGCAATATCATTGATCAAACGCGATCGTTTTCTGGCAATACTTCTGTGTTCTGATTCTTCAGGAATCGCATTTAAAAGCAGTTCCAGAAACTCGCCATCTTTGCGGTCACCTTCTGAATACAAGCGTTGAATATCGCGCATCTGGATTAATTGATTGAGCTGATCCCTAGAGGTGAAGAAGCGGCGTTGCTTGCTTAATGGGTAGTTCTCAAAGGTGTTTAGCCCAAGGTCGCTTAACACGAACTGACTTAAGTCTTGATAGGTGTTGGCAAAGAACAGCAACAGTAATACATCAATCACTTGAGATTCGATGACGTAAATACAGTCGAAAGAGAGGTTTTGAAATTGATCAAAAGGTTGCTGATCAAGCCGTAACAACAGCTCGTCTTTCTTGGCATTTCTATGGCTCTTAAGGGCGGGGAATACACTCAACAGCTCTGGTTTGGTGAGCAAGTGCAACCCGAGCTCGACCTCACTAATGGCGAGGTCATGCTGTTCTTCGGGATGACTCAACCCAATGAAGCCTGAGCTGTTTAGCTCTTGCAGTACGGTCTTTAGATCTGGGATCTCAACATAGTTGAGTTTATCGCTGCGAAACCAACGGCCTTTACGAGAAAGCAAACGGACCATTAGGCATTGGCTTGAAACAGAAAGACGTTTGTATGCGGACAACCAACGACATTCATCATCACTCAGAAGATCGGGGTAGAGCGTTTGAGCGTGTTCAACCAGTCGATTGAAGTTGTCGAGATAATAAGTGGGGGAGAGCTGAAGAGTGGTTTCGGTCGTCAATGGAGAAGTCGCTTGATACAAAAAGAGCCTAACCCTAAGGTTAAGCTCTTCAGTAACAAATTCAATCTTTTCTGTTGATTAAGCTTGTGATGCTTTTAGTTCAGCAACTTTAGCTTCAGAGATTGGTTTAGTGATGATTGCTAGAACAATACACACTGCCATCATAACTGCAGAGATTGTGTAAGCTAGGCCGTAACCTTCGCCGTTTGACATTGAGAAGCCAACAACTGCTGCACCGATAGCGCCGCCGATACCCCATGCCGTGTAAAGCACGCCGTAGTTAGTACCGTAGTTTTTCAGGCCGTAGAACTCAGCAGTTAGTGTTGGGAATACTGCTAGAAGCGTACCGTAACCAACCGCTGCGATAGCCGTACCAATGATTAGCGTGAATTCAGAGTTGAACGTAGCGAATAGAGCCATGTTCGCGCCTTGAAGGATGAACGCTAGAAGTAGAGTACGTACGCCACCGATTTTATCTGCAAGCATACCCGCAGCAACACGGCCGCCTGAGTTGAATACTGCAAGGATAGACGCTAGGTAAACTGCGTTTGGCAGGTTAGCTTGAACGCTAGCAATTGTAGTGATGTTACCGATGATCATTAGACCAACAGATGCAGCGAATGCGTACATGATCCATAGAGAGTAGAACTGAGGAGTCTTCAGCATTACTTTCCAAGTTAGGTCTTCAGTCTTCTTAACCGCTTTAGGAGCTTGGCCTGCTTTTACTTTAGGCTCAGCTGGCGTGTAATCCGCTGGTGGGTTGTTGATTGTTGCTGCTAGAGGTACTGCGATTGCAAGTACACCAACACCAAGAATCATAAAGCTAGTTTGGATACCCATGCTGTCGATTAGCGCAGAAGTTACTGGTGCTAGGTAAATAGCCGCAAGACCGAAGCCTGCTGCGATAAGACCGTTAACCATACCTTTCTTAGAAGAGTGGAACCACTTCATTGCTGATGGAGACAGACATGCGTAACCGAAGCCGATACCTGCACCTGTTATAATACCGAACGTGATGTTCAGCATCATAGGCGTTGTAGCGAAACCAGAAGCAATCATACCTAGGCCTGTAAGCGCTGTACCTAGGATAAGGATCTTACGTGGACCCATACGGTCTTGTAGGATGCCCGCAACAAGAAGACAAACAGAGAATGTGATAGTTGCAATAGCGTAAGGTGAAGATGCTTCAGCAGCACTCCAACCAGCTTCAGTTACTAGCGCTTTGTTAAATACACTCCAAGCATACAGGATGCCAAGACAAAGGTTGATACAGAAGCCTGCTAGCAGGATACGTGTTGCTTTATCAATCTTGCTCATTTTTATTCTCAGTTTTGTCATCGGTTAGTGGAGAGCCACTTAACTAAAGACGGGTTATTGTGATTGTTTCTTCAAAATTAGTTTGCGTTTATCAACAGATAGCGCAAAAGAGCGCGGATTATAACCAATTAAAATGTGATTGGAATCTCTTTTTCCATTTTTGGTAAATTAAATTCAATTTGTTAATAAGTTGTTTTTCATTGGTTTTTGAAATGTTTTTAACACCTCTCTATTTTGTTCTTTTTCGCTCTGTCTTCTTATTATTTCAGGGATTTTGAGGTGATGGTTTTTGAATAGACGCGTATTGCGTGCGGATATCACAGAGTTACAAATAATTTTAATTAATTTCCAAGGTTAAATTTGTGTAACAAAATAAATCGTAACAGCGCTTTGTTCATATGAGACAAGGAGTAACGGAGTTTTATTAAAAACAGAATGTTAAGCAATTGTTAAGGGTGATTTTTGTTAGTACTTTTGCTTACATTTTGTTCGATTGGAGGGGTTGTGTTGTCCGTAAAAAGTGGGAAAATAGTATGCAAACTGAGATTCCAAATTTGAAAGGATGCGTTTCCAACTTATGGTGAGGCGAGTATTATGAAACTGTTTTTAATTTTATTGATGTCAATTTCTGGTGGTGTAGCGGCAGCTGACCATATTCACTCTTTCCTATTCGGCTTCTATGTTGCGGCTCTAGCAGTTGGTAGTTGCTACTGGCTTGCATTCCGCAGTACGCGTTTCCCACAGTTGGCATTAGTGCTATTGATGTGTGGCTTTTTTGCGAAAATTGCAGTGACTGTTATCGGTGTTTCTTGGGGTATCTCGAACGATATCATTCAATCGCCGTTCATTTTCTCATTGTCATACCTGTTCTTCTTAGTGGTTGTGTCTTACGTTTGGTTTGCATACCGCGATAAATTGACGCTAAAACAACGCGCTAAGAAGGTAGAAGAGTCTCGCAAGCAAGCGGCAGCATAATTCGATTTGATTCTTAAAAAGCCTTCTTCGGAAGGCTTTTTTGATCCTGCCTACCTGAACTCTATTATTTGGTTATGACGGCAGATAAAAGAAACCCCAGTATGGTGACATACTGGGGTTACTTGTTATGTATCTATTATCTAGCAGTTACCATCTACCAAAGACTACTCTGAAGGTGTGTTATTTCTTCATCATCTTAGCGAGATCGGCGAACGGGTTGTGTGTCGCTGACTGATGATCATCTAAACTCGCTTTTGCATCCACACCATAACGCTCATGGTCAGTGTATTTTGAATGCTCATGATCGTGACAGTACAGGCACAGTAGCTCCCAGTTGCTGCCATCTTCAGGGTTGTTTGTATGGTCGTGATCCACGTGGTGAACGGTAAGCTCTCGGAGGTTTGAGTAAACAAATTCGCGCGCACATTTACCACAAACCCAAGGGTACAGTTTTAGTGCTTTTTCGCGGTAGCCTTTCTCTTGGCGAGCATACGCTGCACTCGAACCTGTGAAATCAGAAGACATTGCCAAATCCTTATCAATTGTAATATCCCGATTTTATCACAGCTTTCTTGAAGCTGTCGGTATGTCGTTCGTAAAATCATTGCTAAATGATGCAGTGGACTTATCGATATTAGATTGAAGTTTGAATACAGACTTACCTTCTACACACTAACGCTTAAGCGGGTTATGTCTTTCTGGAATAAGCCATGCTTAACAGTTTGAAAATAAATCGTATTCAGGGGTTTTAACCGCAGGCATGTGACCTAATATCAGTTTGTGAGACCCTATATTAATAAGGAAATATCATGTCAGAACAATACACTCCGCCAAAAGTTTGGGTTAACGATACTGCTGGTGGTAACAAGTGGGCAAACATCAATAGTCCTGAATCTGGAGCTCGCTTTGATAAAGAGCTTCCTGTTGGTGACCATGCTTTTCAATTGTATTCTCTTGGCACACCTAACGGTCAAAAAGTCACTATCTTGCTGGAAGAGTTGTTAGCGGCGGGTGTTAAAGAAGCTGAATATGATGCGTACTTGATCAACATTGGTGAGGCTGATCAGTTCTCTTCTGGCTTTGTTGGCGTGAATCCAAACTCCAAAATACCAGCACTTGTCGACAAGTCTGGTGACGAAGACGTGAATGTATTCGAATCGGCATCTATCTTGATGCATCTAGCAGAAAAATTTGGTCACTTCTTACCAAAAAAAGGGGCAGCAAGAACACAAACCATTAACTGGTTGTTCTGGGCACAAGGTTCTGCGCCATTCCTAGGTGGTGGTTTTGGTCACTTCTACGCTTACGCGGATGAAAAGCAAGAGTACCCAATTAACCGCTTCGCAATGGAAGCTAAGCGTCAACTAGATGTGTTAGACAAACAGCTCGCAAATAACACATTTGTGGCGGGTGACGAGTTAAGCATCGCTGATATCGCGATTTGGCCTTGGTACGGTAACTTAGTACTTGGCAAAATTTACGACGCAGCCGAATTTCTACAAGTTGAGTCTTACACCAACGTTGTGCGCTGGGCGAAGCAGCTAGAAGCGCGTGAAGGTTTCCAACGCGGCCGAGTGGTTAATCGTTCATTTGGCGAAGAGTGGGAGCAAGTACCAGAGCGCCATTCTGCAGAAGACATTGACCGAGTTTTAAAGCTTAAGCCTTAGTTCTTTTTTGAACGTGTTTTTGGCAGATATACCCTATCGGTCTTAATGTTAATGGCTAATTGAAACGCCATATCTCAATCGAGATATGGCGTTTTTCCGTTTTAAGGTAGGGAGAGGTTTTGTAATTGGAATGAGAGTCTCAATTATCATTTTGTTTTTCTTATTCAATCGCTTATGAGTAATGGTCTTTGTGGTTAAGACAAAAAACAATAGTCATCGAGGTGGAGTAAATCTATAAGATAACGGTCCACTTTAAATTACGACTAACTTCGCTCAATGAAAAAAAACTTAATTGCGTTGGCTATCATATCCACGGCTCTTTCCGGGTGTAATCACGATTCACTAAGCTATAGTGACGGCCCTGATACGGTTCCTCCAACAGATATTGTACCACCAACGGACATTCTTCCTCCGACAGATATTGTTCCACCAACGGATATTCTTCCGCCAACAGATATTATCCCCCCAACAACTTACATAGGTTCACTGTTGTCGAGTGGGGCGTTTGTGTCTGGAGATGTGTACTGTGACGGCATTCATCTTGAAAACGGAACGTTCAGTGTTAAACAAGGCGTGAGTTTTAGTTGTACCTTGGGTCACCTTACTTTAGGTGATTTCACTGCTCCTTTCCCTGAAGTTACAGAAAGCACGATTTCAAATGATGCGCTTCATGCGGCATTTGAGTTGACAGAATTACATGGAGACAACGTTACTAAGGTACTCGAATCAATTGATGTTTGTGAGACTGAAAGTGCTATCTGTTTAAAAGAACTGGATGCTTTTGATATTGAAGGTGTGTTCTCGCAACTTGATGATCAAGATGCTGTCGATGCGTACTTTTCATCGAAAGAAGAAGAGTCTACAGATGAAGTAGGTAAGGCTCCTAGTTCACACGTAGACACAACAGTTGTTCCTGCGGTTGACCCTAATGCGGACAATAACCTTAACGCTGGTTTTGTTTCTGCAGACGCAGAGTCTACCTATGCTTATAAGCCAAGTGTTGAAGGTAAGGTGTTAACTCGCAGTAAGCTTACAGACGCTAATGGTAAAGCGATTTCTGGGATCAGTTTCTTTTCGGCTAACGCGACGGGCGTGACGGATGAAGAGGGAATCTTTGAGTACCTGTGGGGCGACAGAATCGTTTTTGGTATTGATACGTTTGAGTTTGGCTCCATTACGGGTAATCAGATTGCTTATAAATTGTCTGATGTGACCAATAATGTGGTTGAGAAAGCGAATATCCAGTCATTACTAGAGCGCTACGCGCTTGATCATGTAAGTCATTATGAGATATCTGAAGAAGTCCAAGGTACCTTTTCAAAGTACCCTAACGTTATAAATGAACTGATCAACCTAACTCTGCCAAATGGGGGATTAATAGAGGGTACAGACTTTGAACTTCCTAATGAGTTTGTTGGTCAGTTTAGCCAAGGGTTAACGGCAGTAATCGATGAGCAGCTGCGCCAAACGCCTCAGTTTATGGATTATGTTCGTCAACCTGCCGTTTTATCAATGGATTCTGGTCAGTATGTTACGGAGTCTCTGCAGCAAATCTTCCACAACGTCACCACATTCCATGTTTTCAATGACAATGGTAGTTTTTACGGTGCGACGGGGTATACCCGTGGTATGCGAGCTCTGAACATATCGAACAGAGCATTCCCTGTGATGATGCCAAGAACTGATAAAAACCGTCAGCTTTATTTTGGTGAGAAGCAGGCTTGGACTCGTGAAGGCAAACCTTACATCGCACAACACCCAAGTATCTCGATGCCTCCGATTCCTTTAGTCTCTGAAGACAACGCGACTTATGGTTTCCCATTCGTTACTGCAGGCGAGATAGGCAAAGGTAAGGTCGTGTTCATGGGCAATGGCTTATATCCAAGTATTCTGTCATGCCCAGAGAATTATTGGGCTAATCGCACATTACATATCGACAGCAACAAACAACAGTGCACTGTTTCGAAGTTTGAAAACCTACTACATGATGACCAAGGCAGCATGAGGTTGTTTTTCTCGAACTTGTTTGAGTGGTTCAATAATGGTTTGCCTATTGCTGGGATGAATGCAGTGACCAATATTGACCAAGCCTATTCGGCTTATCACCACTCCACAATGGGTAAGCAGTACACGTTTTTTGTTAGTCCTCAGTATGGTTTTGCGTCAGTAGAAAAGCGTGGTTCAGGTGACTTTGATGATTTGGATGCGAGTAATACGCCGATTTTGATCCTTCAGGCATATCCCCCTAAGTTGGTTCAAGATGGCATGACTAACCAGTTTGTTGCTGACTTGGATAACCCGAACTTAAACCAAGACGATATTACGGCTCTTATTAACTATGTTAATGACGGTGGCAATATCTTGTTTATGGATGCGATTCAAACGACTAATCCTGAACCTGTTGGACGCTTGGCAGATGCCGTAGGTGTATCTCTTGGTGGTGAAAACGTTACCCCGACAAACCAAGCTTTCTGCGGTAGCTCTTATTACTGCCAAGCACCTTATCCTAATCTTCACGTGAAGAGTCAAAAGGAAATGGTGGTTCTTGAGCGTTTTCAAGATAACCAAGGAGAGCCTCCATTCACGGTAAATCAAGATGGTACGGTTGAGTGGATCAAAGATGAGTCCAAGATTAAGTTTGAGATCCCGACTTATGAGGTTACTAAGTTAGACGCTGAAGGGAAGCCAGTGCTTGATGCGTCTGGTGTAACAGTAATGGAGAAAAAATCCGCACGTATCTTTGTTGAATCGGCAGAAGAGCGTGAAGCGGCGATCAAAGAACTGCAATCTGCATTTGTTGGAACTGATCTTTGTACAAACGATTATGAATATGAATTTAACTGTATTGAGACTCGTTCTGGAGACGGTGTTACTGTTCGTGGTGCTTATCATCGCGCAGACTTTGATCGCTATGAAGTAAGTGAAGCTGTTGTTGGTAGCATGGTTAAAGCGGCGAACTTGGGCACTAACTTTACGGCGCTTTATGAGCATGAAATTTACTATAGAACAAAAGGTACTCAAGGTAAGCGTCTGTCTAACAGCGAATTGAATCAAGCGTTTGATAACCTGTCTGTTTGGATGTGGAATGACAACGCATACCATTTTGAAACAGAAATACAAGATGAGTTGGGGTTCAAGCAGGCTGTTCAGTTCCTTAACTGTTATACAGAAGACTTACATCAAACAGACACAATGGATGCACAGTGTCCTGTTGACCTAAAAGCGTCGTTAGTCGCTAATGGAATGATTCATGGCGAAGGTGAGTTATCTGGGCAGTTGAATCCTAGCTATCCATTAAATTACATGGAGAAACCTCTGACTCGTATTATGTTGGGGCGCTCATTCTGGGATCATGAAATCGTTGTTGATACCACAATGTATCCGGGTCGAACTTCGGGGGCATCTTCGTCAAGTACGGTAATGGTTCAGACCAACGGTAAAGCGGTGACGTATTCGGCAGGAAACAATCAATCGACAGGTCTGTGGGCACCTCAATTACAAGAAGTAACCATTCAAGATGGCGTGGCAGCTACGATTACTGTGATGATCGCGGATGATCTTACAGGTAAGCCGAATCACGAAACGAGTTTGAAACGCCCTCCACGTATGCAAACCAGCTTTGACTACAATGGTTCGAGCTTAACTTTCAAGGTTCCATATGGTGGCCTTATTTACATTCAACCGAAAGTAAAAGAGCTTGGTGAAGTCTCGTTTAGCATTGATGGCGCGTTAAAAGCGGCTTGGTGGAAAGAGGGACAGTGGATTAACACTATTCAATCGGCAGACGCACCAATTGCAGAAATCGATACGGGTTCATTTATTTACACTACACCAATCAGGAATCTAGAATCCGCTGATTTGAACCAATTCGCAACAGATATGAATCGATTCGCTGAAGCGGCAAGTGACTTCTACGGGCGTGATGAGAAACAAAGCACTGGTTTACACCGTAGGTTCACTTATCCAGAACTGAATGCGTTCCGCCATCGTTTTGTGAATGACGTGCAGATTTCGATTGGCGCTGCTCACTCTGGCTACCCAGTGATGAATTCAAGCTTTAACGCAAATCGGACATACATTCCAACCAACCCTGTGAACGATTGGTTGTTGTGGCATGAAGTTGGTCACAACTTAGCATCAGCTCCTTTCCTTGCGGCTGGTAGTACAGAAGTGACCAATAACCTTCTTGCGTTGTATATGCAGGAGTTAGAGGGGCGCAATGCAAACCCTGAAATGGATCGTATTAAATCGGATATTAAGAAAGCACCTAAATGGCTAGAGCTTAATAATGAACATGCGTGGTCACATGGTGATGCAGGTTTACGATTAGTTATGTTTGGTCAGCTAAAAATCTGGGCAAAATCGAACTTTGCAATTGATGATTGGTATACACGCGGCGCAAGCCAATCTGATGTGTATGGTGAAGATGAAGGCTGGAACATGTTCAAACTTATGCACCGTAAAGCTCGAGGTGATAGAGAAGGCGACTCGAATACGAACTATTGTAGTGCTAGCGAGACTGGGCTTTCTGGTGGAGACCTAATGATGGTGTGCGCTTCTTATGTTTCAAACTATGACTTAAGTGACTTCTTTGAAGTTTGGAACGTGGGCGAAACTCCCATGACTAATGCTGATGGCACGAAGTCTTATAGTGGCGGAATTAGCTCTAAAGGTCTTAGTGCGGTTGAACAATTAAAACTAGAGAAACCAAACAACAGTCCTTTGAATGTTGATTCAATTTACTAACGCTAATTATTGCTAAAGCATTTTATAGCTTAAAAACAAACGCCACACTGAAACTACGTGTGGCGTTTTTGTTGGAATGCTCTAGAAATTTCAGCTAGATCAGTCTTCTACATGATGTTTAATACTTCGGCTGCCATTGGTTGACTGTCCTTGCTAGAGAAAGCAGGTTAAACTGTTCGCATCATAATTCTAAAGGATGGTGCCATGTACCACGGTCATATCTATTTCCCTCTGCGATTTGCAGAGCAAGCAGAAACACTGCGTCAGAAAATTTTAGCGGAACGTAAAGATGTATTAGAGGTTTTCCCATTAATACAGCGTTTGGTTGGTCCACATAAGATGCCAATGTTTGAGATTCACTTTGCGAACAAAGAGTCGGGCATTGTTGAATGGCTTGAGCAAGAACGCGGTGATATGTCGGTGCTTATTCACCCTGTAACTGGCGGTGAAGAAACTTTGGACCACACAGTACGAGCGATCTGGCTTGGTCGTGAATTGGGTGTCTTTGAAGAAACGCTTACTAGCTAATCAAATATACCAATATTGCACTTAACTCATTCCGACCGGAAAATACATGAACAATAAAAAGGCTCCTCAAATGAGGAGCCTTTGTTTTAAGGAGCCGTTTTACCAAGAAACCGGTTATCAAGAGCCACTGGTTATCGGGCTGAACCGTTAACCAGAGTAGGGGGATTAAGCCTCTGCAGTTACCTTAGAGTCACTCATCTTTTTAAGAGCCGCGTAACCAAAGCCTGTTACCGCTGTACCTGCTGCAATCGCCAATAGGTACATTAGAACTGGAGAGATAGCACCAGGAATCAGTAGTACGAACAAGCCGCCGTGTGGAGCCATTAGCTGAGCACCAAACATCATTGAAAGAGCGCCAGTTAGTGCACCACCTGCCATACAAGCTGGGATAACACGCATTGGGTCTTTCGCTGCGAATGGGATTGCACCTTCAGAGATGAAACATAGGCCAAGAACGAATGATGCTTTACCTGCTTCACGCTCGCCTGCTTCAAACTTGTCTTTCACTAGGAAAGTCGCAAGGCCCATACCTAGAGCTGGAACCATACCTGCTGCCATGATTGCTGCCATTGGTGCGTAAGTTTGCGAAGCCAATAGACCAACACCGAATGTGTAAGCTGCTTTGTTTACTGGACCACCAAGGTCGAAACACATCATTGCGCCTAGAATCACACCCAGAAGAATCGCATTAGACGTTCCCATGTTGTTTAGGAAAGTTGTCATTGCGCTCATCACGCCAGAAACAGGGCCACCCACGATGTAAACCATCACAAGACCAGTGAACAAACTCGCGATAAACGGAATGATCAGGATTGGCTTGAGGGCTTCCATGGATTGTGGAAGTTGAACCTTGTCGGCAATGAATTTCGCTGCGTAACCTGCAATGAAACCTGCTGCGATACCACCTAGGAAACCTGCGCCCGTTGAGCTAGCCAGCATACCGCCGATTAGACCTGGAGCCAGACCCGGACGGTCAGCAATTGAGAATGCAATGAAACCAGCAAGAACAGGAATCATCAGAGCGAATGCAGAGCCACCACCGATAGTCATCAGTGCAGCGGCCAGCGTGCCTTCTTCTTTAAACGCTTCGATACCGAATACGAAAGAAAGAGCAATGATCAAACCACCTGCAACTACCACTGGAAGCATGTGAGAAACACCCGTCATTAGGTGCTTGTACACGCCTTTCTTCTCGTCAGCAGGTGCTGAATTTGAAGAAGCAGTGTGTTGGTATGGTTTAGCTTCTGCGAATGCTTTTTCCATCTCTTGCTTTGTTTTCTTCAAAGCAGGGCTTGTTGTGGTTTTGTATAGCGCTTTGCCGTTAAAACGATCCAGAGGAACATCGATATCTGCTGCGATGATAACTAGGTCAGCGTCTGCGATTTCTTGGTCTGTCAGTTGGTTTTTTGCACCTACAGAGCCGCGAGTTTCTACTTTGATTTGGTGACCTAGGCGTTTGCCTTCAGCTTCAAGCGCTTCAGCGGCCATAAAGGTATGTGCAACACCCGTTGGGCAAGCCGTAATCGCTACGATCTTTTTGCTACCTGTAGCAGGTGACGTACCAGTCACTTCAACAGCGCTTTCAACTTGTGAAGCGTCTAATACTGTTGCTTCTGCTACCGCTTTCTCTAGGAATGCTTTTGCATCAGCAGTGCATTCAGAGATAGCCGCTTGGTATACTTTCTTGTCGACAAAGCGCGCTTTATCAACGTTGGTGTTGGCTGCGATAACCACAACGTCGCTGCTGTCGATAGCGTCTTGCGATACGGTTGAATCAGGTAACACGCTTGATTGACATTCAATAGCGGCGTTCCAACCCAGTGCTTTTGTCGCTTGCTCTAACAAGCCTGCTGCGATGATGCTGTTTGCTACGCCACTAGGGCAAGCTGTGATAATGGTAATATTCATAATAAACCTTTTGTCCTATTTGCTTGTGTCTAACTGGCTAGTTGGAGCACTAAGCGACTGTAATTGGATATTTTGTAGTACTGAATCCAGCTCTTGTTGGCTGGTGATGCCCACGCCTACCTGTGAAACTGCTAGAGCAGATAGGGCGGTTGCGAATTTAATAAGTTCTGGTTTCGGCATCTGTTGCATGTGACCCCAACATAGGCCAGCAACTAAGGTGTCGCCTGCGCCTACTGTGCTCACTACTTGCATACGCGGCGGTTGAGCATGTAACCATTCACCTTGGTTAAGCCACATCACGCCTTCTGCGCCAAGTGACACCACGATGTTCTCAATACCTTTTTCATTTAGGGCTTGGCCCGCGTGTTGGCATTGGTCACGAGTTGTCAGCTCTGCATTGAACAGCTGAGACAGCTCTTCATCGTTTGGTTTGATTAACCATGGTTGTGCATTGATACCGGCTTTAAGTGCGTCACGGCTGCTATCAAATAGAACCTTCTTACCTAAATCGTGTAAGCGTTGAACCCAAGAAGCGCAAAGCTCAGGAGAGATGCCTTGTGGCAAGCTGCCAGCAATGACGAAGTAATCGTGCGTTTCAGCAAGTTCTAATAGGGTTTCTTCGAACGCTTTAATCGCGTCAGCGTCAACAGGAACACCTGGGAAGTTGATGTCGCTTACTTGGCCTGAATTCTCTACCAATTTCACGTTAATGCGAGTTGCGCCATCAACACGGATGAAGCGGTCAGCTGCGCCCATCTGTTCAAACAGTTGGCAGAACGCTTCTTCGTTATTGCGACCAAGGAAACCTGTTACGGTCACTTTCGCGCCAAGCTCTGAAAGAACTTTTGCGACGTTTACGCCTTTGCCCGCTGCGTGCAAAGAGCCTTTGTTTACTAGGCTCACTGAACCCACGTTAAGTGCGTCGATAGCACCTGTCAGGTCTAGAGCAGGGTTAAGCGTTACAGTAACGGCTTTGATTTGTTTATCAGACATATCGACTCCTTAACCTTCGCCAAGGCCTGAAGCGATAGCTTTGCCAATCGATTCAAGTGCTTGTGCTGCGTCTTCACCTTCAGCAACAAACTGAAGCTGGTGGCCGTGTTTAACGCCAAGAGCGATCACTTTCATCAAGCTCTTCGCGTTCACTTCTTTTCCGTCGCCATCTAGGTTTGACACGCGGATTGTTGATTCAAACTTCTTCGCTTCAGCGACTAGCATTGCGCCCGGACGAGCGTGCAGGCCGTGTGCGTTTTTGATTTTGAATACTGCGCAGTTGTCATCGTCTTGAGACGCTGTAGAAACCGCTTCACCTTTCAGAAGGCCAATCACTTGCGCTGCGTCAGCTGTTAACAGTTGTTGCTGTTTACCTTCGAAAACCATCTTGCTTAGGTTTGCCAGAATAGATTGGTGCGCGCTGTTACAAGCTGCGAATGCGACTAATGCTTTCACTGGTGTGCCTTCGTATTCACAATGGTTCGCTGTTGAAACGAAAGATACGCCAGTGCGTGTTACGCCTTTGTCGCTGCCCAATAACCACAGGCCTTGGCCTAGGTGAGTTGGTGTTTTTGTTACTAGGTCAGCAACGAATGCGTTGTCTGTGCAACCTGTGTTCTTAAGTAGGCCACCCGCAACGGCAGACATTTGAATCATGTCGCTCGCAGGGAACAGTAGCTGAACTAAAGAAGCGTCTAGGTCGGCTTCTAGCTGAACTTCGCCGTTAAGTAGGGCGATGATTTCGTCTTCTGATTTAGCTTGCTTTAATTTCTCTTCAACACCGTCTGCCGCTAGAACCTTTGTTAGTTGCTTAAGAATGCCTAAGTGCTCGTCAGATTTCGCTGCAATACCAATTGCTACGTAAACACGGTTGCCGTCTGCCCAATCAATACCTTCAGGGAAGTGGTGTACCGCAACGCCTGTCTCTTTTACTAGGCCACGAGTATTCGTCGTTCCGTGAGGAATCGCGATGCCGTTACCTAGGAACGTAGAGTTCTGGTTTTCACGGTTCAGCATTCCTTCAACGTAACCAGAGTCAACTAAGCCTTTCGCGGTTAGGTCGCCAGCAATGTTTTGGATAGCTTTGAATTTGTCTTCGGCAGTTTGGCCTAGAGTGATGTCAGATTTTGATAATTTAAGCATGGTGCCTCTTTAGCGTATCGCTTGAGAATTTGTGTATCGCTACGATTCAGTCTAGAGCAAGATTCATGGAGCTTAACTTGTTGCTTAACTCTTTGTTTTATATTAGCTGAATCGGTTCAGCATTCAGTGTAAAAAAATTCAGCAAAGCCGATTTTGGTTTTCAAAATAGTTTTGCTGCGTGTCGTAATTTCAGTTTCGTTAACAACAAGAAGCTGAATCACGACAAATGACGCTCAATCCATTCAAAAGGATGATTGAAGTCACTTTTCAGATTTTGCTGAATCCTTTCAGCTTTTATACTGAATCGATTCAGCATATAATTCAACTAATCCAAGGATCAGAAGATTGGTTATATGATCCTACGCACAAAATACAGGTCACCCATATGACACTAGATGAGATTGCCAAACTAGCCGGTGTATCGAAAACGACAGCCAGTTATGTGATCAATGGCAAGGCGCAGAAATACAGAATCAGTGAAAAGACACAGCAGAAAGTGATGGCAGTGGTGGAAGAGTATAACTACCGACCAGACCATGCTGCTTCGTCGCTGCGTGCTGGTAATAGCCGTTCATTTGGTTTGATTATTCCTGATCTGGAAAACAGCAGTTATGCGCGTTTAGCAAAACTGATAGAGCAGAACTCACGTAAAGTGGGCTATCAGATTTTGATTGGCTGTTCAGATGATGACGCTGAAACCGAGCGAAAGGTCGCTGAAGCTTTGGTCAGTCGTCGTATTGATGCTTTGCTGGTGGCGAGCTCAATGCCAGACGCCAACGAGTTCTACTTGAAACTGCAAAACTCAGGTACCCCAGTAATTGCGATTGACCGTCCGTTAGACGATGAGCACTTTGCTTGCGTGATCAGTGAAGATTTCGAGGCTGCATTTGAACTGACCCACTCGATTCTCGATGACAGCATTCATAGTGTTGGCTTGATCGGTGCGTTACCTGACCTGAACATTTCACGTGAACGTCAGCTGGGTTTTGAAGCGGCGAATAAAGCACATACTCAACAAACAAGGCTAGCAGAAAACAAGCCGATGGTAGTGGGTTATGGAGAACACTTTGATAGAGAATCAGGGCGCGAGGTTTTTGAAGACTGGATAGCTAAAGGCACGGTGCCTGATGCGATTGTGACTATGTCTTACACTTTGTTAGAGGGTGTGTTGGATGTGATGGTTGAAAAGCCAGAGCTGATTAATCAAGTAAAACTGGCAACCTTTGGTGATAACCGACTGCTCGACTTCTTGCCTTTTAAAGTCCATTCACTGCCTCAGCAGTTTGAAGTAATTGCCGACAGCGCTTTTGCTTTGGCGCTGAATGCATCGGCTAAGCGTTACCAAGCTGGCATTGAACTCGTGCCAAGAAGCTTAGTGAAACGAGGCTAAACGCGGTTATATTAGGCTAATTCGTAAACGTATCTAGCTTGGGTTTAACAATAACCCCAGTTCTACGACCGCAACAATGCCGAGCAACAAGGCCAACACTTTCCAAAACTGGATTGGGTTTCGGTTTATCAAAGGTTGCTTGGCTTTGCTTTTCACCAAGCTTTGGTTTGGTGTGTAAAGGTCTGCCACAAAATCCCCTAACACTTGATGACGTTCGCTTGGTGATTCCGCGCAGGCTTTTTGTAACACCAAATCTACCCAACTTGGCAAGTCAGCTCGTTTCTGTGTGATGGGTTGGTATTCCCACTGATGATGACGAGATTGCTTAAGCGATTGTGCAGTCATTTCAGAGTAGGGCAATCCACCTGTTAGCATCTCATAGCCGATCACGGCGATAGAGAACAGATCCGAGCTTGTGGTGGCCGTGTTGTGCTTGATGGTCTCTGGCGCTATGTAATTGACCGCGCCTAATGGAGTGTCGTCTTTGTCGGTGAGCTCTCCCTCTTCAAGGCCTCTCACTAACACCGCACCAAGGTCGATGATTTTTACCTCACCATCACGTTGAATCATGATGTTTTCCGGCTTTAAGTCTCGGTGCACCATGTCTGCACGTTGCAGTACTCGAATGCCTTGAGTGATCTTTTCTAGTATGTCGCGTACTTCATTGAGTGACGGTTTTGGATTGTCGTACATCCATTGTCTTAGCGTGATGCCTTCTACCCATTCGCAGATTTGGTATAAGAATTGCGAGTTCTCTGGCGTCGGGTAAACCTTCATTACTCTCTTGTTTTTTAACAAGATCCCCGCCCATTGTTCATTAAAGAAAGCTCTGAGTTGCGAAGGGCTATCGTGATATTGGACGGAAGGGACTTTCAGCACGAACTCGGTCTGTGTCTCTTTCTGCATCACACGATACACATGGCTTCTAGATCCTGCATACAACACCTCAAGCACCATGAAGTTGTCGATACTTTGCCCGAGCTTTAAAGCGGGGGGGATGGCACGTTTAGCTAGCTTCTCATGGAACTCAATCAGCGAAGGTTTAGGCAGATGGCTGACTTGCACAATCAAGCAACTCACGTTGTCTGAGCTATTGTGGCTTAAAGCGGTGTTACAGATGGTTTGTGCTGCGTATTCGAAATCTGCTCCGGGTTTGTCGATGTGTTCCTTGAAGGTATTGGGAGAGACAAACTCGTGCACGCCATCAGATGTCAGGATAAAGCAGTCGTTTTTCTTGATAGGCAGGGTTTGATAGTCAACGTTGAGTTGGTTGTCCATGCCTAAGGCGCGTGTTAGATAATGCTTTTGCCCCATATTTTTACGGGTGTGATCGCGCGTTAGCTGGCGTAATTCTCCATCTCTTAGTAAGTAAATGCGACTGTCGCCCACGTGGAAGATATGTGCGGTGTTCGATTTTAATATCACGCTGCTGAACGTCGAAACGAGGGCATTGTGGTTCACTTGTTGTGCGGGATGAATATTAGAAACAGACGTGTTGAAGAGCCAAGAATTGAGGGACGTTAAGACCTTTTGCGCCGAACGTTGGATGCTCCAGCTTTGGGGAGTTGCGTAATAGTCGTCGATAAACTGCATCACGCTGGTGTGACTGGCTTTCTGGCCATGTTCACTGCAACTTGCGCCGTCTGCTATGCAGGCAACACTACCTTTCAACTCTTGCTCTACGCGAGTTTTGGGGTGTTTTACAATGATGGCGTCTTGGTTTTCATCACGTACGCCTTGATTCGAATAACCACCAAACTTAAGCGTTAACTGGTTGTTGGATTCTGGCGTGATGACTTGCCCTTGGCTGAATGAAATTGTCATAACTGGTCTTCTTCTTAACTGCTCTTCTTCCCGCTTCCTTGACAGAACATCCTAGGAAGAACAAAAGCCCTAGTGAACTTAGAGCCTTTGAACGAAGCACCTAGCATTGATGTATCCGCTAAGGTGCTTCTCCCGATTCAATAATATCAATGCTTCATAGTACTGAGACTAGCTTGAGACATTAATCAGCGTGACACTGCCATCGTCGTTTACTTCGGCGATTTGACCGTTAGGCTCTTCCATGAACAGTAGAGTTACAAAGCCAAGTACCGCTGTTGCAGCAATCACTAAGAAGAAGGTTTGGTAGCTCACGAATGACAACACAGTTAGGTAAACTACCGCACCCACGTTACCGTAAGCGCCCGTCATACCTGCAATTTGACCTGTCATACGACGCTTGATTAGAGGAACCGTTGCGAATACCGCACCTTCACCCGCTTGCACGAAGAAAGAACACGCCATTGCCGCGACAACCGCTAGCCATACAGGCCATGTGCTGTCGACTTGACCCATTGCGAAGTAACCCACAGCAAGGCCAATCGTTAGAATAAGCAGTGTTGGTTTACGACCGAATTTATCTGAAATCCAACCACCACCTGGGCGAGACATTAGGTTCATAAAGGCATAAGCTGATGCAACCATACCTGCAAGAACCGGTGTTAATTCAAAGGTTTCAGAGAAGAACAGTGGCAGCATAGAAACCACAGCCAGTTCAGAACCAAATGTCGCGAAGTACAATACGTTAAGTACCGCAACTTGCTTGAATTTGTACTGGTGAATCTCTGGCACTTCTTCTTTAAATACGTTCTTGTTTACTTTCCAAACTTGCGACACTTCGTACACGTAAAGCGCAGCTAAACCGGCATACACAGAGTAAACCGCCATGTCAGACAACATGTTGATGTTGCTTGGTGATAGCTTCCAAGTCAGTAGCGCTAAAGCGGCATACATAGGGATCTTCATAATAAGTAGGAAGAAAAAGTCACCCTTTGATGTCACTTCCATTGCTGTTACTTGAGCAGGCTTGAAGTAAGTCGAACCTTTTGGTGTATCTGACACGTTTTTGTAGAAGATAAACGAGAACGCTAAGCTCATTACGCCAGTAATACCAACCGCATAACGCCAGCCGTCTTCACCACCAAACGCTAAAGCCAGAGTTGGAAGCGTGAATGCTGCCGCTGCTGAACCGAAGTTACCCCAGCCGCCGTAAATACCTTCTGCCGTACCCAGTTCATTGTGTGGGAACCACTCAGACACTAGACGAATACCGACAACGAAGCCTGCACCGATGAAGCCTAATAGGAAACGAGCAATCGCCGCTTGAATAAAAGAGTCTGCCAGAGCAAACATGAAACAAGGGATAGAACAGACCGCGAGTAGCGAAGAGTAAACCAACCTTGGGCCGTATCTATCGGTTAGCATGCCTATTGCGACACGTGCCGGAATGGTCAATGCAACGTTGAGGATCAGGAGGGTTTTGATCTCTTCAGTAGAAAGACCAAGCGTAGTTTTTACCATTTGCAGTAGTGGGGCAAAGTTGAACCACACAACAAAGGTAATGAAAAAGGCCATCCAGCTTAGGTGTAAGACCTTCATCTTACCCGTAAATGAAAGCAGCGAAAATTTAGTGTTATCCATGGTTTAAATCCTTTAAATCTGGAAAATTACCCGGTTTGTGCACCTGCGTTACTTCCGAACTTAGAACGCTTTTAATGTGCATAAACCCTGTGCCGAAATTGCGCACGCTAATAAGCGTTTGCATGATGGTGTCGGCGGTTTAGTTAACTGGCGATAGCAAGTGGTGCGAGAACTTGAACTTGTTCTCCTTGTTTGCGAACTTCAAATTTCACGAGCTTGAGCTCAGGCTGTTCAAGACATTCGCCAGTTTCTAAGTGGTAATGCTGCTTGTATAAGGGTGAGGCCACGTAAGGTTCTCCGCTTAATGAACCAATTATACCACGTGACATCACATTCGCCTTGCCGATAGGGTCGTAATTAGAGAGCCCATAAAGCGTGTCGCTGCGCTTGCAGTAAAAAATAGCCACTTGGTTATCGTCTACTTTGGCGCAAATTCCCCCGTTTGGGGTTAGATCGCTGGTGCTGCATACGGTTGTCCAATTTTCCATGACTTTCTCCTAGTCTAAAATTGAGTTTTTATTTTTTTATTGATGAACCTGATGAACCTGATGAACCTGATGAAATTTATGAAACCTCAGTCACTTCGATTTGGTCTGCTTTAGCGAGCTTTTCATCGCGTTTTGAATTCGAAGCATCACTCAAGCTCGGCTTAGGAAAACGCTGCTCTCGCTCTTTGATGAAAGAGAGGCTAGTGTCCATTTCTTCACTGTTGATGTAGTGCTGGAAGCGCTTCATCTTCTCAGGGTTTTCAATGGTGGTTTTCCATTCACACTGGTACTTCTCGATGTTGAGTGCGATGTCCGCTTCGAGTTCTTCAGCTACGTTGAGCTTGTCTTCAATCACGACTTGCTTGAGGTATTCAATGCCGCCTTCGAGGTTCTCCATCCATACCGATGTACGCTGTAAGCGGTCTGCGGTACGTGTGTAGAACATCAAAACGCGGTCGATGTATTTAAGGAGTGTGGTTTCGTCTAAATCAGTGGCGAATAGGTCTGCATGACGAGGACGCATACCGCCGTTACCACAGATGTAGAGGTTCCAACCTTTGTCGGTGGCGATAACACCAATGTCTTTCGATTGGGCTTCTGCACATTCACGAGTACAGCCTGAAACCGCAAACTTGATCTTGTGTGGTGAACGCAGGCCTTTGTAGCGGTTCTCAAGTCGAATCGCTAAGCCAACACTGTCGTCGACACCGTATCGACACCAAGTGCTACCGACACAAGATTTCACGGTACGAACCGATTTACCGTAGGCGTGGCCAGTTTCAAAACCTGCATCAATCAGCTTTTTCCAGATGATAGGCAGTTCGTTAAGCTGTGCGCCAAACAAGTCGACACGCTGACCGCCCGTGATTTTGGTGTAGAGGTCGAACTCTTTAGCGACTTCACCAAGCACGATCAATTTATCTGGAGTGATTTCACCGCCAGCAATACGCGGAACTACCGAGTAAGTGCCGTCTTTTTGCATGTTGCCAAGGTAGATGTCATTGGTGTCTTGCAGCTCGATATGTTGATCTTCCAGGATGTAATCGTTCCAGTACGAAGCCAGAATCGAACCGACAGCCGGTTTACACACAGTACAGCCTAATCCGTTGCCGTGAGAATCTAACAGCTCGTCGAAGGTCTTGATTTTGTTGACGCGAATGATGTCGGTAAGCTCTTGGCGAGAATAAGCAAAGTGCTCACAGATATCGTTAGAGACTTCCACACCTATGTTACTTAGCTCGCTATCGAGAACCTGTTTCGCAAGGGCAGAACAACCGCCACAACCTGTTGAAGCATTCGTGGTTTCTTTCAATGCAGCCATCGTGGTGCAGCCAGCTGAAACGGCCTCTTTAATATCGCCTTTGGTCACATCAAAACATGAACAGATCACAGCGCTATCAGGCAGAGCTTCAACACCCATTGCAGAGCCAGAATCATCGGCCACGTTAGGTAAAATTAGCACTGATGGGTTTTCAGGAAGGGGCATATCATTTTGCTTGATTTGCAGTAGCGAACCGTAGGCTTCTGCATCACCGACCAATACGGCACCGACAATTTTCGTGCCGTCAGCCGAGATGATCAAGCGTTTATAAACTTGTTCAATTTCATCGTTATAAGTATACGATTGAGCGCCTTCCGTCTTGCCGTGTACTTCGCCAATACTGGCCACATCGACGCCAAGCAGTTTGAGCTTGGTGCTCATGTCTGCGCCAGTGAATGCAGCGTCGTCAGTACCGTCAGAGACAATATGCGCAGCCGCGATTTTCGCCATTGAATAGCCAGGGGCGACTAAGCCGAAGATCTTGTTGTCCCAAAGGGCACATTCACCAATCGCATACACGTTGTCGATGTTGGTTTGGCAGTGATCGTTAATCACAATGCCGCCACGTTCACCAATGGCGATATCAGAGCTGCGAGCTAAGGCATCTTGAGGGCGAATACCCGCAGAGAACACGATCATATCGGTTTCAAGGTGGGTGCCGTCTGCAAAGTTCATACGGTAGCGAGCGTTTTCTCCGTCGACTATTTCAGAGGTCGCTTTCTCGGTATGAACTTGCACACCAAGGTCTTCAATTTTTCTGCGTAATAGGGCACCGCCACCGTCATCTAATTGAACCGCCATCAGGCGAGGCGCAAATTCAACCACATGGGTTTCTAAGCCAAGGTTTTTGACTGCGTTTGCGGCTTCTAAACCCAGCAGTCCACCACCAATCACCACGCCCGATTTGCTGCCTTTACTTGAGAGCTCAATGGCGTCTAAATCTTCGATGGTGCGATAAACGTGGCAGTGTTCTTGGTCGTTACCGGGAATAGGGGGAACAAAAGGGAATGAGCCGGTCGCCAAGATTAGCTTGTCGTAACTTTCAACGTGACCACTTTCAGTGATGACTTGTTGATTGGCGGTGTCTAGCTTGGCAACCTTCTGATTCAACAAGTAGTTCACGCCGTTGCTTTGGTAATATTCTTCACTGGTCAATGACAGGTCATCAGCGCTTTTACCATTAAAGTAAGCCGTCAGCTGAACACGGTCGTAGGCCAGCCTTGGTTCTTCACTAAAAGTAATCACATCAAACTCATCACTGTCTGATTGCAGGATGTTGTCGATAAATTTGTGTCCAACCATGCCGTTACCAACAACGACGATTTTCTTCTTGCTCATAATCCATTCCTTATTCTCGGCGTCACCATCACTAGCGTCTAATTTCTAATCGTTAGCAGATGAATACCGGGTTGAGATTCCACTCAATTCATAATCATCAAGAAAAACAAAAATGTTTTTTCTAAGTCTTGGTTTCTAGTGGAGCAAGGAGGGTGCCAGATTGCGATTTGTTCATTTAAATAAAATTTAATATATATATTTCAGTGATTTAAAAATTGCAGGTGGCACGTAATTACCCCTAAAGTGGTATGTAAAATTTTTGTTATATTTATATAAATGAGCGTTTGTGGTGCAACTTTCTGCAAGATGGTGCAAAAATTAAGTTTTTATCTTGGCTAAGTTCGATTTTGTTCAGTGTTGATATTTTTAATTTCATTAAGTTGTTGTTTTTAAATGGTAATATTTCAATTTGGTCGAGTGGTGTTAAGTGGCGTGCTATTTGCTTGGTTTCAGTTATTACAATTATGGATAATTGAGCGAGAAACGGATGACCGATTCAAACAGCGGCTGGATAAAATCAACCTGTGCTTATTGTGGTGTAGGGTGTGGAATAGAAGCGAGACCGACATCGTTAGGAAAACTAGAAGTGCGTGGTGATAAAGATCATCCATCAAACTATGGAAAGCTATGTACTAAAGGGATTGCGCTTGGTGATACCGTCACGCCTTTAGGACGCCTAACACAGCCTGCTCATATTCAGAATGAGCAAAAACAAGAGCTGGATTGGAACCGTGCCACTCAGTTGGTCGCAGACAAATTCAATCAAACGATCGAAGAATTTGGAGCCGATTCGGTTGCGTTCTATGTGTCTGGTCAGCTGCTTACCGAAGACTATTATGTTGCCAATAAACTGATGAAAGGCTTTATCGGTAGCGGCAACATCGACAGTAATTCTAGACTGTGCATGGCTTCAACCGTGGTCGGGCATAAGCGAGCATTTGGCGCAGACACAGTACCGGTGTGCTACGAAGATCTCGAGCAAGCCGAACTCGTCGTGATTACAGGTTCCAACTTAGCATGGTGTCACCCGGTACTTTTCCAAAGATTAAGAGCCTCGAAACAAGCCAACCCTGAATTGAAAGTTATCGTCATCGACCCGCGTTATACCGACACCTGTGAAATCGCAGACATTCACTTGGCATTGGAATCAGGCTCAGACGTCGCATTGTTCAATGGTTTATTGGGTTACCTCGATGATAACGACAAGCTAGATTCAGACTATATAGAAAACCACACTCAAGGCTTTACTGAATCGATTCGATCTGCGACTCAATATCGTTATACAGAGTCGGGCTGGGGCGACAAAAGCGTTCCTGAGCTCACAGGGTTAACAGAGCAGCAGCTGAAACAGTTCTACAGTTTGTTTGCATCGAACGAGAAGGTGCTAACCATTTACTCCCAAGGCGTGAACCAATCGACACAAGGGTGTGACAAGGTGAATGCCATTATTAACTGCCATTTAGCCACCGGAAAAATCGGCAAGCCGGGAATGGGGCCATTCTCTGTCACAGGACAACCGAACGCGATGGGCGGGCGTGAGGTGGGCGGCCTAGCCAATACTTTAGCGGCGCACTTTGAGTTTGGTGATCCGCGATCACACCAAACGGTGAGTGAATTTTGGCAGACCGACAACCTAGCCACTCATGCGGGATTAAAAGCGATCGACCTGTTTGATGCGATGAATGAGGGAAAAATCAAAGCGGTGTGGATCATGGCAACGAACCCAGTTGTGAGCCTGCCTGACAGTGAAAAGATCAAAACCGCATTAGAGAAGTGCCCGTTTGTGGTGGTGTCGGACTGCATTGCCGACACTGAAACCACTCGCTTGGCCGATGTAGTGCTGCCCGCGCAGGGGTGGAGCGAGAAGTCGGGCACTGTGACCAACTCTGAACGCCGAATCTCACGCCAACGCCGTGTATTACCAAGCCCAGGGGAAGCCAAACCCGATTGGTGGATATTGAAAGAAGTCGCTCAAAAAATGGGATTCAAAGAGCAGTTCGAGTTCCGCCACGAAGGCGAGATATTCAAAGAGTATTGCGAGATGACAGCGCTCGGTAATGAAACGGGCAAAGCGCGTGATTTGTGCTTAATTGGACTCACGCAACTGGATGAAAAAGGCTATGGCGAACTCACTCCACAGCAATGGCCAGTACTTGAGTATCAACCTGAGATCATCGAACAGCGCATGTTCACCAATGGTGAGTTCTTTACCGAATCAGGCAAAGCGCAGTTTATTGCAGTTGAGCACGACAAACCGATTGCCGATACCAGCCTTGAATTCCCACTTATCATGAACACAGGGCGAATCCGAGACCAATGGCACACCATGAGCCGCACAGGCTTGGCGGCAGGTTTAGGTGAGCATACCCCTGAGCCTTTTGTTGCGATGCACCCAGATACGGTTTCGGAACTAAACTTGGATGAGTTTGGGCTAGATGCGTTCAACCACGCCACTATTAACCCAGTGGTGAAAGTGCGCAGCGCACAAGGGGAGTGCCAAGCGCGATTAGTAGTGACCAAAGAGATGCGCCGTGAACAAGTTTTCATGCCGATTCATTGGAACGCACCGACCGCCAAAGACAGTAAACCATGTGACCTGATCTTGCCTCATACCGATGCCGCATCAGGCCAGCCAGAATTCAAACACACCCCAGTGGTGGTTGAACCGTGTGGCTATCGCAGTGAAGCCGCACTGGTCAGCGACAAAGTGATGGACTGCAGTGGCTTTGATTACTGGGTTCGCCAAAGAGTGGAGGGCGGTTTTCTGTATCGCATCTCATCATCTAAGAACCCTATGGAGCTGGTTATTCAGCTTGCTAATACCCTCGATGCCTTGCCAGAACCTGACGCAGAAGCGATTAAATCACTCCATTACCACGGCAATAAATCATTCAAGAACTACGGCTCTGCCAAGCTGGGTCAGTCTGGCGTAAAGCAAGCCTTCGTGGTGAACAGTAAGCTAGACCATCAAAGCATCGACTGGCTGGTGGAGTGCTTAACCCGAGAAGCCGATGAAGAGTTCGAAGCCGAGTTTTTGAGTACCATGGCGAAGTAGTTACTACCTCTAAACTATTAATACCAAGAGTTAAGCGCCGACAATTACGTCGGCGTTTTTGTTTGAAAACACGATATTCAAAGATATGACTATTCATTATCGAGCTGCGGTTTACTCACATATTGGAGAGTTTTCTGCATTTTGCAGAAACTATATGGAAAATTTCTGCTTTTCGTCATGTTTGATACGAAGATAAGTAGGTAAGATAATGTTATTAAATGAGTTATTAGACTAAGTGTAGTGTGTCTTGGAAACTAGACAGAATTGTTTCGGGGACAAAATGCAGAATTATTCTGTCTAATATAGCTGTTATAAAACCAAGGGAGAGACATGGGAAATCCAATAATAGCAAATGATCCAAACAAACTCGTTTGGTTAAGGTTAAAGCAGCTAACAAGTGTTGAGGTTTGCAGAAATTTAATTAAAGACAAGTGCACTAGACAAAGCCTTTCATTACCTGAAGAAACTATTGACCGAAAGTCTATAGGTCTAGCTTCTGCCATAGATTCAGCGTTAGGGTACTGGCAAGAAAAACCGTCATCTCTTAATTCTTGGGTTCTTTCTCGGTATTACGCTTTATTACAGTTAACTATTGCTGAACAGGTTTCTAGTCCAAACAATCAGAGCGACTTGGCTTCAATTCAAAAACATACCGAGCAAGGTCACGGACTGGCTATTTGGCTAAAAGGCATTGATAGTCCTTTGGACTACAATATTTACGGGTTGAAAGGTGGGCATTTCTATTCCTATGCTAAGTATTTAGGCCTTGAGCCAAAAGAGTGGGCTGCAGACAGACGTGCAAAAGACATTTCTGAGCTAGAAATGCACCCTAGTGTTTCTATAAAAGATTTGTTTCAACACATTCCTGAACTGGAGCCTGTTCTCTACTCCTTCATCCAAGAGCCATCTAAGTGTTTGCATATCGGACACTCATCTGAAAATCATCGATATGAAGACGAAATCCGTAGAAAAAATAGAGAGAAAGGTAACTTCAACTTTTCTCTTCCTAAACGTGACTTTACATTTGTAAGTATTTACGAAAACTTGGACAACCCAATTAACTTGGAGCTTATTCTTGATACTAAGATTCCGCTAGACGATATTCGTCTGGAGACGAATGAGGACAGTTCTGAGCGATCTATCTTTAACGGTAAACTTAATCATGAAACAGGCCAGCTTTGGTGGTCAGCGATTGAACACTATAAATCAAGTTTTACTGGTTCTATGTTCATTGAACCAATGTTTGGAAAAGTAAACGATATTGTAGTTCGCCACTTCTTTTTGCTTTATGGCTTAAGCATTTTAGTCAGGTATACACCTGATGTATGGCATGAAATTAAGGCGGGCTCTTATGATAACATCGGTTCTCTGATCGAGTATTATTTGACGACATTTGAAGAAGTTATCCCGTTATTGATGCTCGATCGAATCACCGGAAAAAAACATAGAACAGCACAACCGGGCTCAATGCAGAGTTTGGTGTAACGGTTTTATAACAAAGCATTTAAGAGTGATTCCCAACGCTTGGCATTCTAGGTTTCCTTCAGTTTAAGTGTTTACGGCACAATACTTTAAGTGTGGTGGTCTGCGTTGCTCACCACTTAATGCGGCTACATGGATTCCCCCGGTTGTCAAACATCCGCTAAACTTATGTTGATGGGTTTTGGACTGCCGCTCTACATTCGGCCTACTTATCGACGATTCGCATACGTCGTGGCCCTGATGACTTGCGCGACTGCGGTGCCTTATTCGTTAGATGACATCTAGTGTGTCCGCCGCATTAACAGGCTCTCCGCAAGTGGTCTTAACCTATCTCCATCATTAGCGTCTGCAATGACCCGGTGGGTTTAACTCTCTATGCTGCTTAGGTTTCTACTTAAGCAGCATAGTTTTCATATTCGGTTTGATTGTGTAAAAGCGACCATATAATTCGTGCGTTCTTCGCGGCCAGTGCCACTATTGCTCGGTTCATTCCTCTTCGTTCTAGAACGCCGCGACACCACTGACTTAACTTATCTTGCTTGTCGCCAAGGTTGGCAATGACTGTCCTTGCGCCATGAACTAA